>NZ_AZSN01000086.1:0-16374 GCF_000576225.1 Methylibium sp. T29-B
TGCACCCGCGCCGTCGCGATCGACCGGTCGCCGATGCTGCGCCGCCTGCGGCTGCCGCCGCCTTGCCGCCCTACGCGCTGCCGATCGACGACCTCGCCGCGGTGGCCACCGGCGCCGGCCTGCAGTGGGTGAACTCCGACGCGGACAAGGTGCGCGCGGTGCAGCAGGCGATGGCCGATGCACCGAAGCCGGTGCATGTGCCGCGCGAGCCGAAACCGGTGGTTGCGATCGACGACGGCCCGCTGGTGCTGGTGGAGACGCGCAAGGACCTGTCGCAGATCAAGCTGCCGTTCGAAGGCCGCTGAGCCCGCGCCAGGGCCGAGGACAACGCCCCCGGGTCTTCGCGGCCCGGGGGCGTTTTTTCATGGGCCGCGGTGCCGGCGGCACGGCATCCCCTCAGGGCAGTTGGTTGAGCGCGCGCTGGTAGGGCGCGTGGTGCATCAGCTCGTCCCAGGGCAACGGCGCCGTCTGCGGCAGCAGGTCGAGGCGACGCGCCTCGCTGTCGGCGCTGGCCTGCCAGCGACCGCGCTCGAGCGCCGTCTCCAGCCCGTCGATCAGTGCGTCGAGCGGTGCGCCGCCGTCGAGAGACCGGTTGCACAACAGCACCAGGTCGCAGCCGGCCTTCAGCGCGGCGATGCCGGCCTCGGTAGGCGTGCCGGCGACGGTCGCGCCTGCATGCTGAGGTCGTCGCTGAAGATCGCGCCGGTGAAGCCGAGCCGGCCGCGCAGGATGTCCTGCAGCCAGCGCGGCGAGAAGCCGGCGGGCCGCGCATCGACCTTCGGGTAGATCACGTGCGCCGGCATCACGCTGGGGAGCGAGGTGGAGAGCCACTCGTAGGGCCGGGCATCGTCGCCGAGAATCTGGCGCAGCGTGCGGCGATCGACTGGCACCTCGGTGTGCGAATCGGCGGCCACGTAGCCGTGCCCCGGGAAATGCTTGCCGCAGCTCGCCATGCCGGCCAGCAGCAGGCCGTGCATCAGGCTCTTGGCCAGCAGCGTGGCCACACGCGGATCGCGGTGGAAGGCACGGTCGCCGATCACGCCGCTCGGGCCGTGGTCGAGGTCGAGCACCGGCGCGAAGCTGAAGTCGACGCCGCAGGCACGCAGTTCGGTGGCCAGCACGTAGCCGCAGGCGGTGGCGGCATCGGTGGCAGCCAGCGCGTCCTGCATCCAGCGTTCGCCCAGCGCCCGCATCGGCGGCAGGTGGGTGAAGCCGTCGCTGCGGAAGCGCTGCACGCGCCCGCCTTCATGGTCGACGCAGACCAGCACGTCGGGGCGCAGCGCCTTGATCTCCGCAGTGAGCGAGGTCAGCTGGGCGCGGTGCTGCCAGTTGCGGGCGAACAGGATCAGCCCGCCGACCAGCGGGTGACGCAGGCGGCGCCGGTCGTTGGCGTCGAGCGCGGTCCCCGCGATGTCGAGGACGATGGGGGCGTGGTTCATCTAGGCTTCCTGGGTCTCGACCACGACGAAGCTCGCCGCGTAGTCGGTTTCGTCGGTGACGCTGACGTGGGCGCGCAGGCCCTGTGCCTCGAACCAGGCGGCCAGCGGTCCGTGCAGGCGGATCTCCGGCTTGCCGCTGCGCGCGTTGAGGATCTGGCAGGCACGCCAGCTCATCGGCGTGCGCATGCCGGTGCCGATCGCCTTCGAGAAGGCCTCCTTGGCCGAGAAGCGCGTGGCCAGGTAGCTGAGGCCCCGCGCCTCCACCTTGGCCAGGCGGTAGCGGAACACCTCGATCTCCTGCGGGCCCAGCACCTTCTCCGCAAAGCGCTCGCCGCGACGTGCGTAGGTCGCGCGCAGGCGACGAATGTCGCAGATGTCGGTGCCGATCCCGAAGATCATGCCGGGGCTACGCGTGGGCGCGGTGGATGCAGCGCAGGTAGTCGCGCACCGTCTCGGCCAGCCCCAGCTCCAGCGCGTCGGCGATCAGTGCGTGGCCGATCGACACCTCCAGCACGCCGGGCACGGCGCGGAGGAAGGCGGTCAGGTTGTCGCGGTTCAGGTCGTGGCCGGCGTTGAGCCCCAGGCCGACGCCCAGCGCGGCCTCGGCGCTGGCGGTGTAGCAGGCCAGCAGCGCCGCATGCTGCGGCGTGCCGGCGCCTTCGGCATGCGAGCGCGCATAGGCCTCGGTGTAGAGCTCGACGCGGTCGGCCCCGATGGCACGGGCCTGGGCCATCGCCTCGGGCAGCGGGTCCATGAACAGGCTGACGCGCACGCCGAGCGCATGGCATTCGTCGATCAGCGGTCTCAGCGCCTCGTTGTCCTCGGGCAGGTTCCAGCCGTGGTCGGAGGTGGACTGCTCGACGCTGTCGGGCACGAAGGTGACCTGGTGCGGACGCACCACGCGCACCAGGTCCATCAGGTTGTGGAAGGGATTGCCCTCGAGGTTGTATTCGATGTGCGGATGCTCCTGCTTCAGCATCTCGGCCAGGTCGTGCACGTCGTGGGTGCGGATGTGGCGCTGGTCGGGCCGCGGGTGCACGGTGATGCCGTGCGCCCCCGCGTCGATCGCGATGCGGGCGGCACGCGTGACGCTCGGGATCGTCAGCGGCCGCGTGTTGCGCAGCAGCGCAACCTTGTTCAGGTTGACCGACAGCGCGGTCGTCGCGGCGTGGAAAGAGTGGCCGGAGGAGATCAGCGGATTCATCGAAACGTCAGCTCGTCAGCGGTCGAGGTTCTGCAGGTCCATCATCAACTGCCGCGTGCGCAGCACCGGCGTGGCCAGATGATAGTGAAGCAGGTTGCGCAGCATCGGCTTGAGGTCGGCCAGCACCGGCAGGCAGGCGCGCTGCAGCGCCGCCAGATCGTCGGCATCGAGCGCGGCCTGCAGGGCCCGCCAGTCGTCCGCCACCAGGCCCACCTCGCCCGCGGCTGCGGCCACCAGGCCGGACTCGGCCTTCAGCGCATGCCGAACGCCGCCGCCCAGCGGCTGCTGAGTCAGCGTGACGCGGCCGAGTTCGGGCAGCAGGCCGATCTCGCGCAGCAGCACCAGCTCGAAGCCGCGCAGCGCCGCCTCGACCCGCGCATCGTCGCTCGCCCCCAGCGCCGGCAACGTGTGCGCATAGGCGTCGAACAGGGCCGGGTGCGGGTCCTGCCGGGCCAGCAGCTTCATCAACAGTTCGTTGAGGTAGAAGCCGGTCAGCAGCGCCGCCCCACCGAGCATCGCCGGGCCGCCGGCCCATTCGGCAGTCTTCAGCGGCTGCACCTCGCCGCCGTCGCCCTCGCCCTCCCGAGGGCGCCGCACACCATAGGCCACCTGCAACCGCTGGAACGGCAGCAGCACCGCGCGCAGCTGGGAGTAGGGCCGCTTCGCTCCCTTGGCCGCGACCGCCACGCGGCCGTGCTCGCGGGTGAAGAGGTCGAGGATCAGGCTGGATTCGCTCCAGTCGTAACGGTGCAGCAAGTAGGCCGGCTGCAGCACCGGGGCCGCAGCACGGCCGCCACGGGCAGCCTGCGGGGTGGCGCCGACGACGCGCGACGCGGCGGCTCTCACTCGTAGCCGTAGCTCTTGAGACGGGCCTCGTCGTCGGCCCAGCCGGAACGCACCTTGACCCAGATTTCGAGGAAGACCTTGCCGTCCATCAGGCGCTCGAGCTCGACGCGCGCATCGGTGCCGATGCGCTTCAGGCGCTCCCCCTTGTCGCCGATGACCATGCCCTTGTGGGCCTCGCGCTCGACGATGATGGTGGCGGCGATACGGCGCAGCGCGCCCTCTTCCTTGAACTCGTCGATCACCACGGTCGACGTGTACGGAAGCTCGTCCCCGGTCAGCCGGAACAGCTTCTCGCGGATGATCTCGCTGGCGAGGAAGCGCTCGCTGCGATCGGTCAGGGCCTCCTCGTCGTAGAACCACGGCTGCTCGGGCAGGTAGGGTTGGACGATCTGGAGCAGGCGCCGCACGTCGTCGGGGCTGGTGGCCGCCAGCGGCACGAACTCGGCGAACGGATGGCGCTCCTGCATGCTCTTGAGCCAGGGCGCGAGTTCGGCGCGGCGGCGCACCAGGTCGAGCTTGTTCGCGACCAGCAGCGTCGGCTTGCCCGGCGGCACGAGCGACAGCACCTTGGCATCGTCGAGCCCGAAGCGGCCGGCCTCGACGACGAACAGCACCACGTCCACGTCGCCCATCACCGACTGGACGGTCTTGTTCAGGTTGCGGTTCAGCGCGCCGGCGCCCTTGACGGTGTGGCGGGTCTGGAAGCCGGGGGTGTCGACGAACACGAACTGCGCCGCGTCGGCGCTGCGGATGCCGGTGATGCGGTGGCGCGTGGTCTGCGCCTTGCGTGAGGTGATGCTGACCTTCTGCCCGACCAGGGCGTTGAGCAGGGTCGACTTGCCGACATTGGGCCGGCCGACGATCGCCACGAGGCCGCAGCGCTGCTCGGGCATGTCTGCGCCCGCAGCAGGGACGGCGGTGGTGCTGTCGTTCATGGGCGCTCGGTTTCGTCTGGCTTCAGTGTAGCCAGCGCCGCACGGGCGGCCTCCTGCTCGGCGGCACGCCGGGACCGCCCCTCACCGCGAACTTCGAGCGAACGCGACGGGATGCTGCAGACCACGGTGAACATCTGCTCGTGCTGGCGTCCGCGGGTCGATTCGATGCGATATCCGGGCACCGGCTGGCGGCGGGCCTGCAGCCATTCCTGCAGTTCGGTCTTGGGGTCGCGCGTCCAGGCTTCGGCCGCGGTGCTGGCGACCAGCGGCGTGAAGAGGCGCTCGACCAGGGCCTGCGCCGACGCGAAGCCGCCGTCGAGGTAGACCGCGGCGATCAAGGCCTCCACCGCGTCGGCCAGGATCGACGGACGCCGGGCGCCGCCGCTGCGCGCCTCGCCCTCGCTCAGGCGCAGCAGGGCCGGCAGGCCGAGATCCAGCGCTAGGCGGTGCAGCATCTCTTCGCGCACCAGGTGGGCACGCACCCGGGTCAGGTCGCCCTCGCCGGACTGGCCGAAATGCTCGAACAGCAGGCCCGAGATGGCGGCCGACAACACCGCGTCGCCGAGGAACTCGAGCCGTTCGTTGTTGTGGGCGCCGAAGCTCTTGTGGGTCAGCGCCCGGCCCAGCAGGTCGACCTGCGCGAAGCGGTGCCCGAGACGGACCTGCAGCGAGTCGAAGGCGGCAGGGATGTCGCTCACGGCGTCGCCGACCGCACCGCGCGCCTGCCGGCGGCGGCGCGGCACGGCCTCACTGCGAGTGCCCCCGGTACTTGATCAGCAGGAAGACCGGCTGGATCAGCTCGAGCTCCTTGTCGTAGGCGAACTTCACCACGACCTTCTCGTTCTCCTTCGTGATCTCGAGGTCCTTGCCGCTGATGGACGAGATCGAATATTCGATGTCCTTCTGGCGGTCGAAGGCGGCCCGGATCTCCGGCACGGTGCTGCCCCCCTCCTTGGCGACCTTGTTGACCGCTCGCTGGATGGTGAAATACTCGTTGACGGTCGGCAGCACCTTCAGGCCGACCAACGCGACGCAGGCGATGATGATGGCCCAGAACAGCAGGCCGATCAGGGTGACGCCTCTCTGGGCAGGGCGCGCGCGGACCGCACCCGATGTTGCCGACGCTGCGAAGGCCATCGTTGTTCTCCTGGTAAAGCGCCGGCTCAATGGAAGGAGCCGATTCGCCTGAGGTTACCGAAATTCATCCAGACAAAGAAGGCCTTGCCGACGATGTTCTCGTTGGGCACGAAGCCCCAGTAGCGCGAATCCTGCGAATTGTCCCGGTTGTCGCCCATCATGAAGTAGTGGCCCGGGGGCACGGTGCACACCACGCCTTCGGCGTTGTAGCGGCAGTTGTCGCGGAAGTTCTGGAACTGGGGCATCGGGATCACGAAGCCGGGACGGTCCTTGTCGGTCAGGATGCGGTGCTCGACGGCGCCGAGCTTTTCACTTGCCTGCTGGGCATAGCGCAGCGAGTCCTCGTCGTAGAAATCCGGCAGCGGCCGTGTTTCCACCGGCTGACCATTGATCGAGAGCTTCTTGTTCAGGTAGGCCACTTCATCACCCGGCAGACCGACCACGCGCTTGATGTAGTCGACACCTGGCTCGACCGGATAGCGAAACACCATCACGTCGCCACGCTGGGCTCATTGTTGGCGAGGATCATCTTGTTGATCACCGGCAGCCTCACCCCATAGTGGAACTTGTTCACGAGGATGAGATCGCCGATCGCCAGCGTGGGGATCATGGAGCCTGACGGAATCTTGAACGGCTCGAACAGGAAGGAGCGCAGCAGGAAGACCGCCAGGATCACCGGGAACAGGCCCGCGGTCCAGTCCAGCCACCACGGCTGGGCCAGTACGCGCTCCCGCGCCACGGCCACGTTGCCATCGACCTGCTGGATGCCCTGGCGCTGCAGTTCGCTGCGCCGATGCGCATCCTGCGCCTCCAGTGCCGAGGCCGCCGCCACGCGTCGCGGCAGGAAGTGCAGGCGCTCGGCCAGCCAGTAGCCGAAGGTCGCCAGCGTCAGGATGAAGAGCAGCAGCGAGAAGTTGCCGCTCCAGGAGCCGAGATACCAGCCGCCCAGGTAAACCACGAGGGCGCCATAGAGCAGCCCGGTCAATGCACTCATGAAGTGTTCAGTCGTCTACTTGGAGGATGGCCAGGAACGCTTCCTGCGGCACCTCGACGGAGCCGATTTGCTTCATGCGTTTCTTGCCAGCCTTCTGTTTTTCGAGCAGCTTGCGCTTGCGGCTGATATCGCCACCGTAGCATTTTGCCAGCACGTTCTTGCGCAAGGCCTTGATGTTCTCCCGCGCGATGATGTTGGCGCCGATGGCTGCCTGGATGGCCACGTCGTACATCTGCCGCGAGATGATCTCGCGCATCTTGGCCACCACGGCGCGGCCCCGATACTGGCTCTGGCTGCGGTGCACGATGATCGACAGCGCATCGACCCGGTCGCCGTTGATCAGGATGTCGACCTTCACGACGTCGGCCGCGCGGTATTCCTTGAACTCGTAGTCCATCGAAGCGTAGCCGCGCGACACCGACTTCAGCTTGTCGAAGAAGTCCAGCACGATCTCGGCGAGCGGCATCTCGTAGGTCAGCATGACCTGGCGGCCGTGGTAGGCCATGTTGAGCTGGACGCCGCGCTTCTGGTTGGCCAGCGTCATCACCGGGCCGACGTAGTCCTGCGGCATGTAGAGGTGGACAGTGACGATGGGCTCGCGGATCTCGGCGATCTTGCCGATCTCGGGCATCTTCGATGGGTTCTCGACCTCGATCACCTCGCCCGCCAGGCCACCGAGCTGCACCTGGTAGACGACGCTGGGCGCAGTGGTGATCAGGTCCTGGTCGAACTCGCGCTCCAGGCGCTCCTGCACGATCTCCATGTGCAGCAGGCCGAGGAAGCCGCAGCGGAAGCCGAAGCCCAGCGCCTGGCTCACCTCGGGTTCGTAGCGCAGCGAGGAGTCGTTGAGCTTGAGCTTCTCTAGCGCGTCGCGCAGCTGGTCGTACTCGCTGGCCTCGGTCGGATAGAGCCCGGCGAAGACCTGCGGCTGGATCTCCTTGAAGCCGGGCAACGGCTCACTGGCCGGCCCGGCGTTGTTGGGCAACTTCTTCTCGAGCGTGATGGTGTCGCCGACCTTGGCGGCCTGCAGTTCCTTGATGCCAGCGATCAGGAAGCCGACCTCGCCCGCCTTCAATTGCTCGCGAGATTCGGACTTCGGCGCGAAAACCCCCAACTGTTCCAGCGGATACACGGTGTCGGTGGCCATCATCCGGATGCGGTCTCCCTTGCGGAGCACGCCGTCGACCATGCGCACCAGCATCACGACGCCGACGTAGTTGTCGAACCAGGAGTCGATGATCATCGCGCGCGGCGGCCCGTCGGGCTGGCCACGGGGAGCCGGCATGCGGGTGATCACTGCCTCGAGGATCTCGTCGATGCCCTCGCCCGTCTTCGCAGAGCAGGGGATCGCATGCTCGGCGTCGATGCCGATCACGTCCTCGATCTCGGCCTTGGCGTTCTCCGGATCAGCCTGGGGCAGATCCATCTTGTTGAGCACCGGCACCACCTCGACGCCCAGGTCGAGCGCGGTGTAGCAGTTCGCCACCGTCTGCGCCTCGACACCCTGCGACGCATCGACCACCAGCAGAGCCCCCTCGCAAGCCGACAGCGAGCGACTGACCTCGTAACTAAAGTCCACGTGCCCCGGCGTGTCGATCAGGTTGAGTTGATAGACCCGGCCATCGCGCGCCTTGTAGTTCAGCGCCGCCGTCTGCGCCTTGATCGTGATGCCACGCTCACGCTCGATGTCCATCGAGTCCAGCACCTGGGCTTCCATCTCGCGATCGCTCAGGCCACCGCAGCGCTGGATGATCCGGTCGGCCAGGGTGCTCTTGCCGTGATCGATGTGGGCAATGATCGAGAAATTGCGGATGTGGTCCATCTGACCTGTCGTCGTCGTACTGCGCTGCGCTTCAAGCGGGAGTCACAAGAGCGCTGCCGTTGCGCCGGGTGCTCGTGTCGCGAAGCGGGATGAGGGCTGGGCGGTCCGTGCCGCACATAAAAAAAGGCACGTCAAACCGGTGACGCGCCTTCCAACAAAAAACGTTTGGCAACTGCTTCGTTGGGCTTTCATTGTAGCCACATCAACCGGGCCGGAAACCGCGCCGATGCTCGGTTTTGCGTCGTTGCAGCGTGCCAACAATGGAATTCATGCACATGTTATCCACAAACCCCTGTGGGTGTCCTGTGGACGATCTTTGGCATGCCGACTATTGTTTTGCGCCGCGCATAAAGGGGCGAGATTCGGCGGAATTCTAGTGAATTTCAAGCCTAATTCGAACACTAAAAAGTGGGTGTGTGCACACACCCACTTTTTAGAAGATTTCAAGGCTTCCACAAATCGCCGAATCGATTTCAGCTGGCGGAAAACCAGACTGACGACTGGGGCGACGGCTTGACGACCCGGATCGACCGTCGCGCCGCCCTTCCCCGCGCTGCATCAGCGGGTCGCCGTGCGGATCAGCGCGTACTGCGCCCACTCTCCTCGCCTGAACAGCACGTTGATGGGCTTGCTCTTGTCGACCTTGGCGATCACGGCCTCGAACTGCTTCACGTCGACGATCTCGACATTGCCGACCGACAGGATCACGTCGCCTTCACGCAAGCCCGCGCGTGCCGCCGCACCTTCGGTCGCTTCCACACGCACGCCGCCACGCAGCTTGAGTTCGCGCTTCTGCTCCTCGCTCAGGTTGGCCAGCGTCAAGCCCAGGCCGGACACCACGCTCGGCGTCGGCGCCTGCTTGCTCTCCGGTGCGGCCGCCCGGCGTCCCGGTTCGGGCTCGAGTTCTGCCACCGTCACACCAAGATCGCGCGCGCTGCCGCGGCGGAAGACCTGCAGGCTTGCCTTGCTCCCCGGCTTGGTTCCCCCCACCAGACGCGGCAGGTCGCTGGATTTCTCGACCGGCTTGCCATCGAAGCGCGTGATGATGTCGCCCGCCTCGACGCCGGCTTTGTCGGCCGGCCCGCCGGCCTCGACCGAACGCACCAGGGCCCCCGCCGCCTTGCCGAGGCCGAGCGATTCGGCCACGTCCTTCGTCACCTCGCCGATCTGCACGCCGATGCGACCCCGCACCACGCGGCCACCGGCACGCAACTGGTCCGCCACGCGCGTGGCTTCGTCCATCGGAATGGCAAAGGAGATGCCCATGAAGCCGCCCGAGCGGCTGAGGATCTGCGAGTTGATGCCGACCACCTCGCCGCGCAGGTTGATCAACGGACCGCCGGAGTTGCCGGGATTGATGGCCACGTCGGTCTGGATGAAGGGGACGAACTCGCCGGTGTCGCGCGCCTTGGCGCTGACGATGCCGGCCGTGACCGTGTTCTCCAGGCCGAAGGGCGAGCCGATCGCCATGACCCATTCGCCGACCTTCAACTTGCTGACGTCGCCGATCTTCACCGACGGCAGGCCTGCGGCCTCGATCTTGACCACGGCCACGTCGGTGCGCTTGTCAGCACCGATCAGCTTGGCCTTGAACTCGCGCTTGTCCGTCAGCGTGACGTACACCTCGTCGGCACCGTCGACCACGTGCGCGTTGGTCATCACGTAGCCGTCGGTCGTGAAAATGAAGCCGGAACCCACGCCACGCTGTTGCTCTTCGTCCGGTGCCTGCCGCCGCGGATCCTGGCGCTGCCCAGGCAGTTGCCCCGGCGGCACGCCGAAGAAGCGACGGAAGAACTCCTGCATTTCCTCGTCCATCTCCGGGCCGGCCCCCCACCGCCGCGTTGACCACCGCGGGTGCGCTCGGTAGTCCGGATGTTCACCACCGCCGGGCCGACCTGCTCGACGAGGTCGGTGAAGTCGGGCAGGCCACGTGCCGCTGCCACGGCCGGCTGCGCATGACTGGCATGCGGAGACATCAGCAGCCCCCCCAGCGTCGAGGCGCCGGCGATGCTCGCCGCCGCCACCCAGACCCAGGAGCGCGCGCGCCACGACGAACGCGGCATTTCAGTTCTTGCTTCTTGCATCATCACCTCGTACCAACAGTCGATCAGGGAGCCTTGGCCGCGGGACCCCGCGGCCCGGCGCAGTGAGATCGCGCATCCGTCAGCGGGGTTCCAAGGCCGCCGCGAACGCGCGCAGGGTCACGACGGGGACATCGCCGATCACGGTGATCCACCATTCACCCCGGCGCTTCACCAAAGTCTGGGTTGCACCCAGCGACATCAGCATCTCCCGGCGGTGCAGGCGCGGCATGTAGGGCTCGATGAACACCGACACGTAGGTGAGGCCATCGGAGTAGATGACCTGCAGCACCGAAGGCGGCGCCAAGGGGAACTCTTCCTGGGAAGCAGCAGGCCGGGGCTGCTCCCCTCCAGCCACGGTCATCAGGCGCTTGACGCTGCTGACGTGCCGGAAGCCCGGTGGCAAGGCATTCAGCAACCACCCCTCTCGCCCGATGTCCACCTGCTGCAGCGTCGGTCGCTCGACGCGATAGCCGTCCAGTCGCTTCATCGCTTGCAGCACCGACTCCGGCCGGGGCTTCACGCCGATGGACACCTCGGAAAAGGCCGAGGTCTCCAGCACGACATCGCGCTCGTCGAACACCTCGGATCGCAACAAGAGGCCGGAGCTGCGCTCGGCCCACAGTCGGTAGCCGAAGCGGTAGCCGTCCTTGGGTTGAAGCAGCAGCACATTGGCCTCGTGCCCCGCCACGCGCCCGTCGCCCAGCGACTTGACGTCGTAGAACGGCACGATGCGGTCAGCGCCGGCCGACAGCAACAGGGGGAACTGCCCCATGGCCTGCCGCGTCTCCACCACCGCGACACGGCTGTGCGGCCACAGGCTGTGCACGAGATCGTTGTGGCGGTAGACCTGACGGTGCTGACCATCGAGCGACTCGATGCGCTCGAACTGGTTGCGACCGTCGCAGAAGTGCACGATGCGCGAACTCGCCACCGAGCCGGCCGCCGTCACGACGAACGTTCCCTGGAAGTTGCGCTTCCCGGCCGCCTCGTGGATGCGCGCCAGCCAGTAGCGTGCATCGCGCGCCTCGACCAGCGGATCGCCCCCGGCCTGGGCTCGGGTCGCGGAGGGCAACAACGCGGCCATCAGCACGACGGCCGGCATGGCGCGCCATCCCCGCGCGACGATGTTCTGCAGCATGTTCAGCGCGCGGCCGCCGTGGCGCCGTCGTAGGTCGCGCTGCGCAGGAAGCCCGACGGCACGCTCAAGGCCGAGCTGCCACCGAACTGCTTGTGCGCCGCCAGATACTGATCGAGGCGGGCATCGCGGATCAGCACGCCGCTGGCAGGCTCGACCTGATCGGCGGGCGCGGACAGGACGACCCGCTGGGGCGCCTCGGCCGGCACCACTGGCGCCTGCGCCAGCTGCGGCGCGTCCGCCTGCGGCCCCGACAGGCGGGTCACGGCCAACGACCCGATCACGGCCAGGAAACCCGCCGCCACTGCGGCCGGCGTGGCCCAGCGGCGCAATCCTCCACCAGCGGCCCGCTGCCTGGGCAACGCCGCAGCGGACTCCTCGGCCACCCGATCGGCCCGGGGCGCCAGAACGACCGGCTCCCGGTCGAGCTGCGCGCGCAGACGCTGAAGGAACGCCGCGTCGCGCCCCCCGCCGGCGAGCTCCTCGGAGCGCAGCACGTCACCGATCAGCTGGTAGCTGTGCCAGCGTTCGCGCAAAGCCGCCTCGTCACGCCAGCGCGCGCTGAGCGAGGCCGCCGTGCCGGCGTCGGCCTCGCCGTCGACCAGGGCCGAAAGGGCCTCGGCCCCCTGCAGGTTCTCGACATTGCTCATCTGAACACTCCGTTGGCCCCTGGGCCCGCCCACACTACTCACCAGCGCTCGCCGGAGCGCTGCTCCAGCATCGGGCGCAAACGCTCCGCGATCGCCTCGCGCGCCCGGAAAATGCGCGACCGCACCGTCCCGATCGGGCAATTCATCACGTCAGCGATCTCTTCGTAGCTCAGGCCTTCGATCTCGCGCAGCGTGATCGCCTGCCTCAGATCTTCGGACAGATCCTCGATCGCGGAGTTCACCGCATTGGCGATCTGTTTCGATGCCAGCAAGGCGTCAGGCGTCTCGCCGTCGGTTAGTTCGTTCTCGACCCGGGAAGTTTCATCGCCGTCCTCGTCCCGGCCGGCCCGTGCCGATTCGGTCACGAGCAGGTCTCGCTTCAGGTCGCCGAGGGTCTTCTTGGCCGTGTTGACCGCGATCCGGTACAGCCAGGTGTAGAACTGGCTCTCGCCACGGAACTGCGGGATCGCCCGGTAGGCGCGGATGAAGGTCTCCTGCGCGATGTCCTGGACCAGGTCGACATCGCGCACCATGCGCCCGATCAGGCGCTCGATCCGCCGCTGGTACTTGACGACCAGCATCTCGAAGGCGCGTATGTCGCCCTGCTTGACGCGGTCGACCAGCAGGGCGTCGTTGTCAGGACTGGTCGGCTCAGCCACGGCTCAGGGACCTTCCGATGCGCCGGACGATGCCGCGGGCGAATAGAGCGCACAGCGCAGCGCATGCCACTCGGCCGGATGCTCGTGGCGCCGCAACGCCAGCCAGCGCGTACGGGGTCCGGGCGCCGGAACTTCGAGGCCGTCCGCCCGAAAGCGCAGCAGCAACCAGCGATCCAGGTCGAGCGCCACCGCCACCTTGCCTATGCGCGGTTCCGCCGCATCCACCGGCGCGGCCAGCCACCAGTCGACGCCGTCCCACTTCAGATACTGCGCGGAGGCTCGCCGATCTCGCCACAGCAAACACGCCACGCCAGCCACGACCAGGCTGGTGATGGTCGCCGCGAGACCGTCGCCGCGCTGCAGCGCCCACAGCGCGGTCACGCCCACGGCCAGCGCCGACAGGAGTCGCAGCACCGCTCGCGCCAGACCCGGACACGCCGTCACCGCCACGGCGGGAGCCGCACGCATCGTTCAGGGAAATGCTCAGGGCCGGCACGCGCGTCAGACGCGCTTGAACACCAGCGTGCCGTTGGTGCCGCCGAAACCGAAGTTGTTCTTCACGGCGTGCTCGATCTTCATCTCGCGCGCAGTGTTCGCGCAGTAGTCCAGGTCGCACTCGGATCCTGGTTGAAGATGTTGATCGTGGGCGGCGACACCTGGTCGCGGATCGCGAGCACGGTGAACACCGATTCGATGCCGCCTGCGCCGCCAAGCAGGTGACCGGTCATCGACTTGGTGGAATTGACCACCAGCTTCTTCGCGTGATCGCCGAAGGCCAGCTTGATCGCGTTACTCTCGTTCAGATCGCCCAGCGGCGTCGAGGTGCCGTGCGCGTTCAGGTACTGCACCTGACCCGCTTCGATTCCCGCGCTGCGCAACGCGGCCTTCATCGCACGCTTCGGGCCGTCCACGTTGGGCGCCGTCATGTGGAAGGCGTCCGCGCCCATGCCGAAGCCGGCCAGCTCCGCATAGATCCGTGCGCCGCGTGCCTTGGCGTGCTCGTACTCCTCGAGCACCATCACGCCGGCCCCTTCGCCGAGCACGAAGCCGTCGCGGTCGCGGTCCCAGGGGCGCGAGGCGGTGGCCGGATCGTCGTTGCGGGTCGACAGCGCACGTGCCGCGGCGAAGCCACCGATGCCGAGCGGCGAGACGGTCGACTCGGCACCGCCGGCGATCATCACGTCGGCATCACCCGCCTCGATCATGCGGGCCGACTGGCCGATGCAGTGCAGGCCGGTGGTGCAGGCGGTCACGATCGCGAGGTTCGGCCCCGTGAAGCCGCACTGGATCGACAGATGCCCCGAGATCATGTTGATGATCGAGCCGGCACGAAGAACGGCGAGATCCGCCGCGCCCCGCGCGCCGCGTACTCAGCGTGGGTCTCCTCGATCAGCGGCAGGCCGCCGATGCCCGAGCCGACGAGGCAACCGATGCGCTCGGCCTGCTCCTCGTTCAGAGCATCGCCCGTGGGCAGCCCGGCATCCTTCACGGCCTGCAGCGACGCTGCGAGGCCGTAGTGGATGAAGGTGTCCATGTGCCGGGCTTCCTTGGCGGGGATGTAATCCTCGATCTGGAAACCCTTCACCTCGCCGGCGATGTGGCAGGCCAGCTTGGTGGCATCGAACTTGGTGACGGTGGCGATGCCGGACTGGCCAGCCACGAGCCGCGACCAGGACTCGTCCACCGTGTTGCCCAGGGGGGTGACGAGACCGAGCCCGGTCACCACGACGCGACGACGGCTCATGCGCTGTAGAGAAACGAAGGAAACGGAAACCGCGGCCGTCAGGCCTTGGCGTGACTCTTGGCGTAGTCGATCGCGAGCTGCACGGTCGTGATCTTCTCCGCCTCTTCATCGGGGATCTCGATGCTGAACTCGTCCTCGAGTGCCATCACCAGTTCCACGGTGTCCAGCGAATCCGCGCCCAGATCGGCGACGAAGGCTTTTTCATTGGTGACCTCGCCTTCGGCCACGCCGAGTTGCTCGGCGATGATCTTCTTGACGCGTGCTTCGATGTCGCTCATGACTCCTCCAAGGAGAGTTTGCAAAAACAGCCCGTGATTCTAGTTGCTCCGGCGTGACAGCTCCGGCGCAGCGGCGCGACCCCGGGGCGACGGGTCGCACCGCGCTCTGTTCGACGCTCAATTCATGAACATGCCGCCGTTGACGTGCAGTTCGGTCCCCGTGATGTAGCCGGCCTGTCTCGACGCCAGGAAGGCCACCGCATCGGCGATCTCCTCCGGCGCGCCCAGGCGCCCCAGCGGGATCTGCCCCAGCAGCGCGGCCTTCTGCGCCTCGGGCAGTCCGTCGGTCATGTCGGTCGCGATGAAACCCGGCGCCACGCAGTTGACCGTGATGCCCCGGCTGCCCAGTTCACGGGCCAGCGAGCGCGTCATGCCGGCGACGCCGGCCTTCGCCGCGGCGTAGTTGGCCTGGCCCGGATTGCCGCTTGCCCCCACCACGGAGGTGATGTTGACGATGCGACCGTAGCGCTGCTTCATCATCGGCCGGATCACCGCGCGGCTGGCACGGAACACCGCCTTCAGGTTGGTGTCGAGCACGGCGTCCCAGTCGTCGTCCTTCATGCGCATCGACAGCGTGTCACGCGTGATGCCGGCGTTGTTGACCAGCACGTGCAGTCCGCCGTCCTGCTTGACGATGGTGTCGACTGCCGCCTCAAGCGCCGCGCCGTCGTTCACGTTCAGCACCAACCCGCGCCCGCCCAGGGGGGCCAGCGCCTCGCCGATTGCTGCCGCGCCGGATTCACTGGTCGCCGTGCCGACGACCTTGAAGCCGCGCTCGGCCAGCGTGGTCGCGATCGCGCGGCCGATGCCGCGGCTCGCGCCCGTCACCAGGGCCACCTGCGTCGTCACCGAAGCGTCCGCGCTCATGCCAGGGCTCCTTGGGTCTCGGCCAGGCTGGCCGGATCGAAGATGTTCAGCACGGCCAGCTCGGCATCAACCCGCTTCACCAGCCCGGCCAGCACCTTGCCCGGCCCGCACTCCACGACGGTCGACACACCGCGGGCCTTGAGCGCCTGCACCGTCTCGACCCAGCGGACCGGACCGAAGGCCTGGCGGTAGAGCGCGTCGCGGATCGCCGCCGGCTCGGACTCGACGGCGACGTCGATGTTGTTCAGCACCGGAATGGCCGGCGCGGCCAGCGCCACATCGACAAGGCGCTGGCGCAGCCGCTCGGCCGCCGGCTTCATCAGGCTCGAATGGAAAGGTGCCGACACCGCCAGCGGGAGCGCCCGCTTGGCGCCGGCCGCCTTCAGCAGTTCGCAGGCCTTGTCGACGGCGAGCTTGCTGCCGGAGATCACGGTCTGCTTCGGGTCGTTGTAGTTGGCCGCCTGCACCGACTCGCCGGTCGCCGCCTCGGCGTCGGCACACCCGGCGCGCACCGCATCGGCGTCCAGCCCGAGGATGGCCGCCATGGCGCCGGCGCCGACCGGCACCGCGTCCTGCATCG
>NZ_AZSN01000087.1:0-16248 GCF_000576225.1 Methylibium sp. T29-B
GCCGCGCTGCGCCTGGTGGGCGCGGCCGACGTGCTGATCGAGGGCTTCCGCCCCGGTGTGATGGAGCGCCTGGGCCTGGGCCCCGCGCCCTGTCTGGCGCACAACCCGCGGCTGGTCTACGGCCGCATGACCGGCTGGGGGCAGGGTGGCCCGCTCGCGCACACCGCGGGTCACGACCTGAACTACCTCGCGCTGTCGGGGGCCTTGCATGCCATCGGCCGCGCCGAGGGGGGGCCGGTGCCACCGCTGAACCTGGTGGCCGATTTCGGCGGCGGCGCCATGCTGCTCGCGGTGGGCGTGCTGGCCGCGCTGCTGCATGCGCGCCAGACCGGTGAGGGCCAGGTGGTCGATGCCGCGATGACCGATGGCTGTGCGCTGCTGCAGGCGATGAACCTGAGCTTCCAGGCGATGGGGCAATGGCAGGACCGGCGGCAGAGCAACCTGATCGACGGCGCCGCGCCCTTCTACGACACCTATGCCTGCGCCGATGACGGCCACCTGGCGGTGGCCGCGCTGGAGGAGCGCTTCTACCGCCAGTTCCTCGAGCGCACCGACCTGGCCGGGGAGGCGCTGCTGCAGCCCCAGCACGACCGCAGCCTGTGGCCGCAGCAGAAGCAGCGCATCGCCGCGGTGCTGCGCACGCGTTCGCGCGACGACTGGGTGCGGGTCTTCGAGGGCAGCGACGCCTGCGTCACGCCGGTGCTCACGCTGGGCGAGGCGCCGCAGCATCCGCACCACCGGGCGCGCGGCAGTTTCGTCGAGGTGGACGGCCGCGTGCAGCCCGGGCCGGCACCGCGCTTCTCGCACACGCCCACGCTGGGTGCGCGCCCGCTGCCGGCCACGCACGACGGCCGTGCCGCGCTCGCGGCCTGGGGCTGGGCCGACGAGGAGATCGCGAGCTGGCCGCGACCGGCGCGCTGGCCTGAGGCCCGGGCCTCGACCGCTCAGGACACCAGCCGCAGCGTGCGTGCGGCGTTGATCGCCTGCACGCGACCGCTGACGCCGAGCTTGGAGTAGATGTTCTTCAGGTGGAACTTGACGGTGTTCTCGGAGACGAACAGCCGCGAGGCGATCTCCTTGTTGGCCACGCCGTTGGCCAGGAACTGCAGCATCTCCTTCTCGCGCTCCGACAGCGGGTCGGTGAGGTGGTGCCGGCAGCGCGGCTGGCCGAGGTCGGTGCCCGACGCGGCCAGCAGCAGTTCGATGAAGTCGCGGTCCGGATCGGGCGCCGCCTGGCCCTCGTCGGCGGACTGCAGAAAGTGCTGGTACTCCTCCCGCAGCATCGAGACGATGGCGCGGCCCTCGTCGAGGAAGCAGCGCACGTAGCGGCCCGGCCGCGCCAGCTGCAGCGCCTTGCGCAGCTGCGGTGGGCGCCGTTGGGCGAGCCCTTGTCGTTCAGCAGCAGCGCCTCGAACATGTGCAGCCGGATGTCGCGATAGACGCGGCCGGTCTGGCGGGCCCGCTCGCGTGCGATCAGCTGCGAGGCCAACGCATGGTCGTGGTGGGCGATCGCCAGGCGGATGCGGCCGAAGCCTTCGCCCTCCATGTCGTCGGCCATGTAGATCCAGTGCGGATCCAGCGGCGGGCAGACCGGAGCGATGCGCTGGGCCAGCGCCGTGGCGCGGTCGAGCTCGCCGGCCAGCACCGCGCGGCGGACACGCTCCCAGTCGGCCTGCGAGACCAGCCGGTCGAGGTGGCTGTCGTGCCCATGCGCTCCAGTTCGTCGAGCACTTCCTGTGCCTCGGCCGAGCGACCGCGCGCGTCGTGCATGCGCGAGATCGACAGGTAGGCCAGCGCGATGAAGTCGAGCGTCACGCACTCGGAGATGCCGCGCTGGAACTGCGCGCACAGCGGCTCGAGCGCGGCCAGGTCGTTGGCCTCGTAGAGCGCCCAGATCTGCGCGGCGGCCATCACGGCCGGCGCGAACGACTTGTCGAGCGGCGCATGCTGCGCCAGCATGTCGGCGCGGTAGCGCTCGATCGCCTCGTCCAGCTTGCCCTGCACGATCAGGCGCGCGCCGCTGACCGCCGAGGTGTAGCCCATCACGAAGGAGCCGGCGCCGCGCTCGCTGTGGGCCCGCGCCTGCATCAGCGACTTGCGCGCGCCCTCGAAATCACCGGCGGCGATGCGCCCGAAGCTCAGCACGTTGCACGCAGCGCCGAGCTCGAAGGCCGGGAAGCCGCTGACCTCCTGCTGCAGCACCTCGGGGCGGTCGATGATGGCGAGCGCCGCATGGAGGTCGTCCTCGAACAGCAGGCGCGCCATGGCCCGGCACAGGTCGGGGCTGGTGGTCTGCAGGATGTCGCCGCAGCCGGCATGCTGGTCCATCAGATCCACCAGGGGCCGCAGCTTGGCGCGCCGGCGCAGGAACATCAGCGAGTAGGCCGCCTTGATCGCCAGCACCGGGCGGTTCGCCACGTGGTCGAACGGCAGCCGGTCGTACCAGCGCTCGAGCGTGATCAGCTCGGCGTTGGAGATCAGCCGCGAAGACCACTCGCTCAGGATCGCTGCGGCGAGCGAGAAGTTGCGGCAGGACAGCGCGTGGTAGATCGCCTCCTCGGGCAGGTGCTGCGCCAGGTACCAGCGCGCCGCGCGCTCGTGCACGCTGACCACCTCGAGTTCGGAGCTGCGGTGCAGGCTGTCGGCGAGGAAGCTCGAGAACAGGCCGTGGTACTTGAACCAGCGGTTGTCGGAGTCGAGTGCACGGACGAACAGGCCGGAGCGCTCGAGCTGCTCCAGGATGTCCTGCGCGTCGCCGAAGCCGGTCACGGCCGCGCACAGCGGCGCCGACAGCCGCCGCAGCAGCGAGGTCTTGAACAGGAACTCCTGGATGCGCGGCGACTGCAGCGTCACCACGTTGTCAGTCAGGTACTCGGCCAGTTCGCGCGGGCCGTGGTCCTCGGGGTCGACCAGCGAGGTGCGCACCTCGGGGCTGCCGAGACCGAGCCGGAACAGCTGCAGGCCGGCCGGCCAGCCCTCGGTGCGTCGGTAGATCGCACCCACTTCCTCGGCGCTGACGCGCAGGTCCTTGGACTCGGCGAAGAACTGCGTCACCTCGCCGGGCGTGAAGCGCAGGTCGTCGGCCCGCAGCACCGTCGCCATGCGGTTGACCAGCAACGTGGCCAGGCCGATCTCCGGCAGCGAGCGCGAGCCGATGAAGACGTGCGCATGGGCCGGCAGGCGCGACAGCAGGAAGCGGAAGAAGCGCAGGATGGCCTCGTTGCGCAGCGCCTGGAACTCGTCGAGGAAGATCGATGCGTGCGTGTCCATGCCCGACAGCGCGTCGAGCATCCAGTTCGCCAGGTCGGGCGGGGCCTCGCCGACACGGGCCGCGGCGGCCTCCGGGTGGGCGGCGCCGTCGCGCATCAGCCCACCAGCGCGCGCATGTGCGACTCGAAGCGTCGCGGGTCGTTGTCGGCGTCGTCGAGGGTGAGCCAGGCGGTGCGCCAGCCGCGGGCCTCGTGGGCGGTCTTGATCTGCTGCAGGGTGGTCGACTTGCCGTGGCCGGCCGGGCCCTGCAGCACCGTGACGCGCAGGCTGTTGTCCTGCAGCACGCGGTCGAGGATGACGCGGCGGCGCACGGCGCCGGGGTAGATCGGCGGGGCGAACAGCTTGTGGGTGCTGACCTCCATCGAGGCGTGCACGGCGCCGGGCTGGGGCCGCGCCGAGCCGGCAGGGGCAGCGACGATCGGGTCGGGGATGTCGGCGGGCTTCGAACGGCGGATGCCGGCGTCGGAGTGACCGGTTTTCGACATGGGTGTCATTGCCGGGCGAGCCGGCCGGGAACTGCAAGGAAACCGATTTTCGCCGTTGCCGGGGACGGGCGCCAGCGGAGTTCTACCGAGAGCACGGGTAAACACGAGCGCCCGGTGCCGACCTCAGCGGTCCGTGGGGCGCGTCACGCGCCGAAACGACACAACTACCCTTCCGGGTGGGAGTGCGCACGACCTTCCGGCGTCCAATTCCCGCAGGCGGCCGCTGCAATGGGTCGCCGTGCGGCGGGCGCGGCAACGCGCCCCATCCCGGATCGACGCTGGAATCCCATGTCTGTTCAGTTTTTCGTTCGCCGACCATGAAGGGCCTGAGCGTCAGTCGCGACGGCGGCCTGGTGCGCCTGCGCCTCGACCGGCCCGAGGCGCTCAATGCGCTCGACATCGACCTGGCCCAGGCGCTGCTCGGGGCCTGCCGCGATCTCGCCGACGACAGTTCGGTGCGCGCGGTGCTGCTCAGCGGTTCGGGCCGGGCCTTCGCTGCTGGCGGCGATCTGACACAGATGCGCGCCGCGCCGGTGGCAGCGGCCGACAGCCTGATCACGCCGATGCACCAGGCGCTGAACCTGCTGGCCCGCATCGACGCGCCGGTGCTGGTCGCGCTGCACGGCGCGGTGGCCGGCGCCGGCCTCAGCCTGGCCGCCGCGGCTGACCTGGCCATCGCTGCCGAGGGCACCAAGTTCAACCTGGCCTACATCAACATCGCCACGAGCTGCGATCTCGGCGCCTCGTGGTCGCTGCCGCGCCTGGTGGGCCTGCGCCGCGCGCTGGAGATCGCGCTGCTGGGCGAGAGCTTCGACGCGCGCAAGGCGCTGGAGATCGGGCTCGTCAACCGCGTGGTCACCGCCGACGCGCTGGAGGCCGAGGCCGAGGCGCTGGCGCAGCGCCTGGCGCGCGGCCCGACGCTGGCCTACGGCCACATGCGGCGCCTGATGCGCACCAGTTTCGAACGCAGCTTCGCCGACCAGCTCGATGCCGAGCGCGACGCCTTCCTCGCCAGTGCCGCGACCGCCGATTTCGGCGAAGGCCTGGCGGCCTTCTTCGAACGGCGACCGGCCCGCTTCCAGGGCCGTTGAGCCCGGGACCGACGCCTCCTTTCCCCTCTTCTGCGACCATGAACATCCTCGACCGCATTGCTCGCCAGACCCTGGGCGACGTGCTGCGCCGCACCCGCCAGCGCCACCCGAACAAGCTCGCCATCCGCTGCGGCAACACCGCCTGGACCTACGCGCAGTTCGATGACACCTGCAACCGCCTGGCCACCGGCCTGGCGGCGCAGGGCATCGCCAGCGGCGACCGGGTCGCCGTGCTGGCGCGCAACTCGCACGCCTTCGCCGCGCTGCGCTTCGCCGTGGCACGGCTCGGCGCGGTGCTGGTGCCGATCAACTTCATGCTGAGCGCCGACGAAGCGCGCTACATCCTCGAACACTCGGGTGCGCGACTGCTGTGCACCGACAGCGGCCTCACCGAGCTGGCGCGCCAGGCGAGTGCCGGCACCGCCGTCGAGCGCCTCGTCTGGCTGCCCGGCGAGGACGCCAGCGAGCCGGCCACCGGCCTGACGCGTTTCGACGAGCTGCTCGAATTCGGCGACCACGTGCCCAGCCCGGTGCTGCACGGCGGCATGCTGGCGCAGATCGTCTACACCAGCGGCACCGAGTCGCGGCCGAAGGGCGCGATGCTGACGCACGACGCGGTGATCGCCGAATACGTGAGCTGCATCGTCGATGCCGAGATCGCCGAACACGACCTGATCCTGCATGCGCTGCCGCTCTACCACTGCGCGCAGCTCGACGTCTTCCTGGGCCCGGCGATCTATGTCGGCGCGACCAACGTCATCACCGGCAAGCCGACCGCCGACAACCTGCTCACGCTGATGGCGCGTGACGGCATCACCTCGTTCTTCGCGCCGCCCACCGTGTGGATCTCGCTGCTGCGCGCGCCGCAGTTCGACACCACCGACCTGTCGGCCCTGTGCAAGGGCTACTACGGCGCCTCGATCATGCCGGTGGAGGTGTTGAAGGAATTGCAGCGCCGTCTGCCGAGGGTGCGCTTGTGGAACCTGTACGGGCAGACCGAGATCGCGCCGCTGGCCACCGTGCTCAAGCCCGAGGACCAGCTGCGCAAGGCCGGCTCGGCGGGCCGTGCGACGCTCAACGTCGAGACGCGCGTGGTCGACGACGCCATGCGCGATGTGGCGGTCGGCGAGATCGGCGAGATCGTGCACCGCTCGCCGCAGCTGCTGAGCGGCTACTTCCGCGACGAGGAGCGCACCCGGGCGGCCTTCGAGGGGGGGTGGTTCCACAGCGGCGATCTCGGCGTGCTCGACGCCGAGGGCTACCTGACCGTCGTCGATCGCAAGAAGGACATGATCAAGACCGGCGGCGAGAACGTCGCCAGCCGCGAGGTCGAGGAAACGATCTACGCGCTCGAGGGCGTGTCGGAGGTGGCCGTGATCGGCCTGCCGCACCCGGTGTGGATCGAGGCCGTGACGGCCGTCATCGTGCCCAAGGCCGGCCATGCGCTGACCGAGGCGGCGGTGATCGCCTTCTGCGACCAGCGCCTCGCGCGCTTCAAGATCCCGAAGACGGTGATCCTGACCGACGCGTTGCCGAAGAACCCGAGCGGCAAGCTGCTCAAGCGCGAGCTGCGGCTGCGCTACCAGACCCCGACGACCTGAGCGCGGGCCACCCCCATCCTTGAACCATGAACTTCGGCCCGAACGGGGCCGAGACAATTCGGAGAAGAAGCAATGAAGGTCTACAACGTCGCGATCCTGGGCACCGGCTTCGGGGGGCTCTGCATGGCCCTGCGCCTGCGCGAGCAGGGTGAGAACGACTTCGTGC
This sequence comes from Methylibium sp. T29-B, assembly GCF_000576225.1. Lineage (NCBI taxonomy): Bacteria > Pseudomonadati > Pseudomonadota > Betaproteobacteria > Burkholderiales > Sphaerotilaceae > Methylibium > Methylibium sp. T29-B. Next base: position 6,614 of record NZ_AZSN01000087.1, read on the forward strand.
TGCTCGAGAAGGCCTCCGGCGTCGGCGGCACCTGGCGCGACAACACCTACCCCGGCGCGGCCTGCGACGTGAAGTCGCATCTCTACTGGCTGTCGTTCACCGAGCGACCCGAGTGGACCAAGACCTACTGCGACCAGCCCGAGATCCTGCACAACATCGAACTGCTGGCCGAGAAGAGCGGCCTCAAGCCGCAGATCCGTTTCAACACCGAGGTGATCGATGCGACCTGGGACGAGTCCCGGCTGCTGTGGCGCATCCGCACCGCGAACAACGAGACCGTGCTCGCGCGCAACTTCGTGCCGGCCTGGGGCCAGCTCAACCGGCCGAGCTTCGCCGGCATCGCGGGCCGTGAGCGCTTCCAGGGCGCGCAGTTCCATTCGGCGGGCTGGCGGCACGACGTGCCGCTCGCCGGCAAGCGCATCGCCTGCATCGGCGTGGGTCCGAGCGCGGCGCAGTTCATCCCCGAACTGGCACGCCAGGCCGGGCACCTGACGGTGTTCCAGCGTTCGCCGAACTACGTGGTGCCCCGCCTCGACCGGCCCTACACCGACGACGAGCAGCGCATCTTCCACGCCGTGCCGGCCACGCGCGACGCCAGCCGGGCGGCGATCTTCGCCGACCATGAAAGCTGGTACGACGCGATGCGCCTGGACACGCCGAAGGCGGCCGAGTTCACCGCGATGGCGCGCGCCCAGCTGGAATCGCAGGTGGCCGACCCGGTGCTGCGCGAGAAGCTGTGGCCCACCTATCCCATCGGCTGCAAGCGCATCATCATCGCCGACGACTACTACCCGGCCCTGGTGCGCCCGAACGTCACGCTCGAGACCACCGCGATCGCGGGCATCGAGGAGCAGGGCATCCGCACCAAGGACGGCACGCTGCACGAGTTCGACGTCATCGTGTTCGGCACCGGCTTCGAGACCGAGACGCTGCTCGGTGTGTCGGACATCAAGGGCCGCGGCGGCAAGTCGCTGCGCGAGACCTGGAAGCCGGTGCCCGAGGCCTACCTCGGCATCACCGTCAGCGGCTTCCCGAACCTCTATGTGCTGTACGGCCCCAACACCAACCTCGGCCACAACTCCATCCTCAACATGATCGAGGCCCAGGTCGACTACACGGTGCGTGCCCTGCAGGCGGCCAAGGCACACGGCGTGGCGGCGCTCGACGTCAAGCCGGCGGTGATGGCCGCGTTCAACCGCCAACTGCAGAAGGACCTGCAGGGGACCTCGTGGGCCGGCTCCTGTACCAGCTGGTACAAGCATGCCGACGGCCGCATCAGCAACAACTGGTCGGGCAACGTCATCGACTACCGCAAGGCCACCGCCGAGTTCCGGATCGACGAGTACGACCAGTTCCGCCAGCCCGAGACGGCCAGCGCCTGATCCGGGCGAGAGCGCGCCCGAGAGCACGAACGACAGGAGGAGACGCCCGATGGTCGACAACGAGTACTACTCGCAGGCGGTGCACGGCCCCTACGAGAGCTTCGACATCGGCGACCTGGTCCTGGAGGAGGGCGGCACGATCCGCAGCTGCCGGATCGCCTACGCCACCTTCGGCACGCTGTCGGCGGCCAAGGACAACGCGATCCTGGTGCCCACCTGGTTCTCGGGCACCAGCAAGATCATGGAGCAGGCCTACATCGGCCCGGGGCGCGCGCTCGACCCCGAGAAGTACTTCATCGTCGTCGCCAACCAGATCGGCAACGGCCTGTCGAGCTCGCCGCACAACACCGCCTGGCCGCTGGGCATGGCGAACTTCCCCAAGGTGCGCATCGGCGACGACGTGGTCGCGCAGCAGCGGCTGTTGAAAGGCAGGTTCGGCATCGAGTCGCTGGCGCTGGTGGTCGGCGGCTCGATGGGTGCGCAGCAGACCTACGAGTGGGCGGTGCGTTTCCCCGACGCGGTGAAGCGCGCCGCGCCGATCGCCGGCACCGCGAAGAACACGCCGCACGACTTTCTGTACGCGCAATCGCTGTGCGACGCGATCACCTCCGACCCGGCCTGGGCCGGCGCTGGTACGAGCAGCCGCATGCGGTGCGCGAGGGCCTGCGGCGGCATGCGCGGCTGTGGGCGGTGATGGGCTTCAGCACCGAGTTCTACAAGCAGGAGCTGTGGCGACCGTTCGGCTTCTCGTCGGTCGACGACCTGATGCTGAACTTCCTGGACGCCACCTTCCTGCCGATGGACCCGAACGACCTGCTGTGCATGGCCTGGAAGTGGCAGCGCGGCGACGTGAGCCGGCACACCGGCGGCGACCTCGCGAAGGCGCTGGCGCGCATCAAGGCGAAGACGGTGGTGATGCCGATCAGCACCGACATGTTCTTCCCGCCGGCCGACTGTGCGGCCGAGCAGCGGCTGATCCCGAACGGCGAGCTGAAGGTGATCGACAGCCTGTGGGGCCACATCGCGCTGTTCGGGCTGGATGCGGGCTACATCGAGCAGATCGATCGGGCGCTGAAGCAGTTGCTCGACACGCCGGCCTGAGGTCTCGTGGCACCCGCCAGCCTCGTGACGTCGACACGCGGCAGGCCGCCGGTTCACTCGATCAACCGCAGCGCCCGCGCCGTGTTGATGGCCTGCAGCCGGTTGCCGACGCCGAGCTTGGAGTAGATGTTCTTCAGGTGGAACTTGACGGTGTTCTCCGACACGAACAGCCGTCCGGCGATCTCGCGGTTGGTGGTGCCGTCGAGCAGGAAGTGCAGCATCTCCTTCTCGCGCTCCGACAGTGCCTCGGTCAGGGCGTTGCCGGCGGCCTGGCGGCCCAGGTCGGTCCCCGAGGCCTCGAGCAGCAGCTCGATGTAGTCGCGGTCCGGGTCGGTGCCGCCGCGCGGTTCGTGGCCCTGCAGCAGGTTCTGGTAGGCCTCGCGCAGCAGCTCGATGACGCCGTCGCCCTCGTCGAGCAGGCAGCGCACGTAGCGGCCTCGGCGGCCCAGCTGCAGCGCCTTGCGCAGGCAGCGATGGGCGGCGTTGCGGGCGCCCATGCGCTGCTGGAGCAGGGCCTCCAGCACGCTCAGCTTGATGTCGCGGTAGACCCGACCGGTCTGGCGCACCCGCTCCCGGGCGATGCGCTGCGCGGCGTCGGCGTGGTCGTGCCGTGCGATGGCGAGGCGGATCCACCCGTAGCCTGAGCCTTCCACGTCCTCGGCCAGGTGGATCCAGTGCGGCGCGTCGTCGCGCGAGTCCGGGGCGATGCGCATCGCCAGCGCCACCGCGCGCTCGATCTCGCGGCCCGCCAGCGCACGCCGCACGCGCTCCCACTCGCTCACCGCCACCAGGCGCTGCCAGGGGCTGGTGTGGCCGATGCGCTCCAGTTCGTCGAGCGCCGCGACGGCCTCGTCGGAGCGCCCGCGCGCCTCGTGCATGCGCGAGATGGCGATGTGGGCCGCGGCGATGAAGTCGAGCGTCACCGACTCGGAGATCTCGCGCTGGAAACGGTGCGCCAGCGACTCCAGCGTCGCCAGGTCGTTGGCCTCGTACAGCGCGAACATGTGGCAGGCCGCGAGTGCCGCGCCGGCCACCGAGGTGTCGAGCGGCGCCTCCTGCGCGTTCTCGTCGCGCAGGTGCGCCAGCGCCTCCTGCAGCCGGCCCTGCACGAGCAGGTTGCTGCCGGTGATGGCGGCGGTGTAGCCGCCGACGAACGAGCCGCCGCCGCGGCCGATGTGCGCGCGTGCAAGCGCCAGGGCCTGGCGCGCGCCCTCGAAATCGCCGCTCGCCACCTTGCCCAGCGCGAGCACGTTCGCGGCCGCCCCCAGCTCGAAGGCCGGGAAGCCCTCCAGCTCGCGCTGCACGACGCCGGCCTGCTCCACGGTGTCGGCCGCCGCCGCCAGGTCGTCGTCCACCAGCAGGAAGGACATCGCGCGGCACAGGTCGGGGTTGGTGGTCGGCACGATGTCGCCGCCGCCGGCCTGCGGTGCCATCAGGTCCAGCAGCGGGCGCAGCTTGGGGCGGCGGCGCAGGAACATCAGCGCGTAGGCGGCGCGGATCACCAGCGCCGGCCGTTGCGCCACCTCGTGGGAGGGCAGGCGGTCGTGCCAACGCTCCAGCGTGATCAGCTCGGCGCCGGCCACCAGCTGCGACGACCAGTCGGTCAGGGTGGAAGCCGCCAGCGGGAAGTTCCTGCAGCACAGCGCATGGTGGATCGCTTCCTCGGGCAGTCCGTGCGCCAGGCACCACTGCGCCGCTCGCTCGTGGACCTGCCGCACCTCGTCGGGCCCGTTGCGCTGCAGGGATTCGGCCAGGTAGGTGGAGAACAGGCCGTGGTACTTGAACCACTGGTTGTCGGAGTCGAGCGCGCGCAGGAACAGGCCGGAGCGCTCCAGTCGCACCAGCAGCTCCTGCGCGTCCTCGAAGCCGGTCACGGCGGTGCACAGCGGTGCCGACAGGCGCTGCAGCAGCGACGTCTTCAGCAGGAACTCCTGCATGCGCGGCGACTGCAGCGACATCACGTTGTCGGCCAGGTACTCGGCCAGCTCGCGCGGCCCGTGGTCGTCGGCGCCGTCCAGCGCCATGCGCACTTCGGGACTCACCAGCGCCAGCCGGAACAGCTGCACGCCGGCCGGCCAGCCCTCGGTGCGGCGGTAGATCGCGTCCACCTCGCCGGCACTGACCTGCAGGCTGGCCGAATCGGCGAAGAACTGCGTCACCTCGCCGGGCGTGAAGCGCAGGTCGTCGGCGCGCACCACCGAGGCCACACGGTTGACCATCAGCGTGGCCAGGCCGATCTCCGGCAGCGTGCGCGAGCCGATGAACACATGCACGTTGGCCGGCAGGCGCGCGAGCACCGAGCGGAAGAAGCGCAGGATGGCCTCGTTGCGCAGCGCCTGGAACTCGTCGATGAAGATCGAGGCCGGCGTGATGCGGCCCGACAGGGTGTCGAGCATCCAGTCGGCCAGGTCGCGCGGCGCGTCGCCGGTGCCGCTGCGCGAGGCGCCGGGCGATGCGGCACGGCCGTGCAGCAGGCTCATCACCGCGACCATGTGCGACTCGAAGCGTCGCGGGTCGTTGTCGGCGTCGTCGAGGGTGAGCCAGGCGGTGCGCCAGCCGCGGGCCTCGTGGGCGGTCTTGATCTGTTGCAGCGTGGTCGACTTGCCGTGGCCGGCCGGGCCCTGCAGCACCGTGACGCGCAGGCTGTCGTCCTGCAGCACGCGGTCGAGGATGGCCTGTCGCGGCACGGCGCCCGGGTACACCGGCGGCGTGAACAGCTTGTGCATCCGCACGTCCGACGGGAAGCCGCGTTCGGTCGAGGCCGGCTCGTCGGCCGGCGGCGTGGGCCAGTCCGTCGTGGCCTCGAGCGGGTGCGATCGCAGCTGACGGTGGGGTGACGGCGGGGGCATGCGGCTCGCAGGGCAACCAGCGAAACGGCGATTGTTTGCTGCGGCGCAGCTGACGGGTCTGCGGGCTTCCCCCAGGGGGTGGGTGGGGAGCGGGTGGCCAAAACTACCTGACCGGGTGGCGGAATTTGCAATGTCGGCGGGTTCAATCGGGCCGATCATTTCCAGAGGAGACCCTGATGTCGAATGTCCAGCAGGCACCGAAGCAGGTCGATGCCGTCGTCGTGGGCGCCGGATTCGCCGGCATGTATTCGCTCTACAAGCTGCGCGAGCAGGGCCTGAAGGTGCAGGTCTACGAGGCCGGCACCGGCGTCGGCGGCACCTGGTACTGGAACCGCTACCCGGGCGCGCGCGTCGACTCGCAGGCCTACATCTACCAGTACTGGTTCTCCAAGGAGTTGCTGGACGAGTGGAACTGGAGCGAGCGCTTCCCCGCCCAGGACGAGACCGAGCGCTACCTCAACCACGTGGCCGACCGCTTCGACCTGCGCAAGGACATCCAGTTCAAGACCCGAGTGACCGCGGCGGCCTATGACGAAGCGTCCCAGCGCTGGACCATCACCACCGACGACGGCCAATCCGTCAGCGCGCAGTACTTCATCATGGGCACCGGCGGCCTGTCGGTGCCGATGCTGCCGGCGCTGCCGGGGATCGAGAACTTCAAGGGCCGCATCGTGCACACCGCCCAGTGGCCGCGCGAGGGCGTGGACCTCAAGGGCAAGCGGGTGGGCATCATCGGCACCGGCGCGACGGGCATCCAGGTGATCCAGACCATCGCCGGCGAGGTCGGGCACCTGACGGTGTTCCAGCGCACGCCGAACTACACCATCCCGATGCGCAACCCGAAGTACGACGACGCGGCGCGCGCCGAGCTGCGCGCGCAGTACCCGATGCTGAAGGAGCGCGTGCAGCGCACCTTCGCCGGCTTCGACTACGACTTCGAGGACCGCAACTTCTTCGACGTGGACCCCGCCGAGCGCCAGCGCATCCTGCAGCGCCTGTGGGACGACGGCTCGCTGAACTTCTGGATCGGCGGCTTCCGCGAGGTGTTCTTCGACGAGAAGGTCAACGCCGAGTTCTCCGACTTCGTGCGCCAGCGCATCCGCGAGCGCGTGAAGGACCCGAAGGTGGCCGACAAGCTGGTGCCGCAGGACTACGGCTTCGGCACGCGCCGCGTGCCGCTGGAGACCAAGTACTACGAAGCCTTCAACCGCGACAACGTGCTGCTGGTCGACACCAAGGCCACGCCGATGGAGGAAGTGACCGCGACGGGCATCCGCACGGCGGCCGGCCTGCACGAGCTCGACATCCTGATCTGCGCCACCGGCTTCGACGCCGGTACCGGCGCGCTGACCAAGGTCGACATCCGCGGCCGCGACGGCGTGCTGCTGCGCGATGCCTGGGCCCAGGACGGCGTGCGCACCACCATGGGCCTGCAGGTGCACGGCTACCCGAACCTGTTCATGACGATGGCGCCGTTCTCGCCGGCGGCGGCGTTCTGCAACGTGCCCACCTGCCTGCAGCAGCAGGTGGACTGGATCGCCGACTGCATCGCCTTCGTGCGCCAGCAGGGCCGCCATTCCATCGAGCCCAGCGCCGAGGCCGAGGCCAAGTGGGTGGCCCACCACGACGAACTGGCCAACCTGACGCTGGTGCCGAAGACCAACTCCTGGTACATGGGCTCCAACGTCAAGGGCAAGCCGCGGCGCCTGCTGGCCTATGCCGGCGGTGTGGGCACCTACCGTGCCAAGTGCGAGGAAGTCAAGGCGAGCGGCTACGAGGGCTTCGTGACCGCCTGAGGCGGGCCGTCGCCGGCCGGCGGCGGCGCGTTCAGTCGATCGACAGCACCACGTTGCCGATCGCGCGCCCGCTCTCGACCAGCTCGTGCGCCTCGACGATGCGCTCGAGCGGCAGCCGCGCGGCGATCTGGTGCACCAGGTCGCCGCGTGCCAGGAAGCCGTTCAGCGTGTCGATCGCGCGACGGCGGTCCGCCTCCTCGAGCAGGTAGACGATGAACAGCCGGATGCGCGGGCTGCACGCGGCGAGCGCGAAGAAGGGCAGCGTGAACTGCACCGCGCCGCTGCCGTAGACCACCCATTCGCCGCCGGGCCGCACGGCCTCCATGTTCAGCGCCGCGTTGGCCACCACGTCGACCTCGATCACGCGGTCCACGCCACGGCCGCCGGTGACCTGGCGCACGCGTTCGGCCACGTTCTCGGTCTTGTAGTCCACCACCGTGTCGGCGCCGGCCGCACGCACCAGTTCGGCCTTCTCGGCGCTGCTGACCGTGGCGACGATGTGCTTCGCACCGAGCCGGCGCGCGAACTGCACCGCGTAGTGGCCCACGGCACCGGCGCCGCCGGCGATCAGCACCGTCTTGCCCGCCACGCCGCCGTCCACCAGCAGCGCATGCAGCGCGGTCAGCGCCGGGATGCCGAAGCAGGCGCCGGCCTCGCCCGGCACGCTGTCCGGCAGCGGCACGGCCTGCTGCTCGGGCACGGTGATGTACTGCGCCGCGGTGCCGGCCGGGCGCGCCCAGGCGCCGTTCCACAGCCACACGCGCTCGCCCAGGCGCGCCTCGCTGACGCCGGGGCCGACGGCATCGACGACGCCCATGCCGTCGCTGTGCGGCGTGACGCGGGGAAAGGGCATCACCGGGCTGCGCAGGCCGGCGCGGGACTTCACGTCGGAGGGGTTCACGCCGGACCACTGCAGCTTCACGCGCAGCTCGCCCGGGCCGGGCACCGGGTCGGGCAGCTCGCCGATCCGGAGCACGTCCCGGGCCGCTCCGGTGCGTTCGTAGAAGGTGGCGCGCATGGTCTTTGCAGGGGATGGGAAGAGGGATGATGGTGCCCGACATCGGATGCGCGTGCAGTGGCAAAACCCGCCAGCCCCTGCGACGCGTTCGGGCATCGATGCGCAGGCCGGCAGGGCCTACAGTGGCGGGAGATCATCGAAGGAGTCGCTGCATGAGCGGTCAAACAATCGGCGTCATCGGCGCCGGCACCATGGGCAACGGCATCGCGCAGGTGTGCGCCATGGCCGGGCTGGACGTGACGCTGGTCGACGTGTCGGACGCGGCGGTCGCGCGCGGCCTCGCGACGCTGGGCAGCAGCCTGGAGCGGCTGGTCAAGAAGGACAAGCTGACGGCCGCGGCCAGCGCCGCGGCGCTGGCCCGCGTGCGCGGCACGACCGACTACGCGGCGCTGGCCGGGGCCGACCTCGTGATCGAGGCCGCCACCGAGAACCTGGCGCTGAAGCTGCGCATCCTGCAGCAGCTCGCCGACGTGGTGCGCGAGGAGGCGGTGATCGCGACCAACACCTCGTCGATCAGCATCACCCAGCTGGCCGCGGCGGTGAAGGCGCCCGAGCGCTTCGTCGGCATGCACTTCTTCAACCCGGTGCCGCTGATGGCGCTGGTCGAGGTGATCGGCGGCCTGCAGACCTCGGAGGCGACGCGCGAGCGCGCGCTGGCCTTCGTCAAGTCCATCGGCAAGACGCCGATCGCGGTGAAGAACAGCCCGGGGTTCGCGGTCAACCGTATCCTGGTGCCGATGATCAACGAGGCGATCTTCGTGCTGCAGGAGGGCCTGGCCAGCGCCGAGGACATCGACGCGGGCATGACGCTGGGCTGCAACCAGCCGATCGGCCCGCTGGCGCTGGCCGACCTGATCGGCCTGGACACGCTGCTCGCGGTGATGCAGGTGTTCAGCGAGGGCTTCGACGACCCGAAGTACCGGCCCGCGCCGCTGCTGAAGGAAATGGTGGCTGCCGGCCGCCTGGGCCGCAAGAGCGGCCGCGGCTTCTACACCTACGCCTGAGGGCGGCCGCATGTTCCGCGCCCTGATGCTGACGCAGGCGGACCGGCGCACCCATGCCGAGCTGGTGGAGCTGGACGAGTCGCAGCTGCCGCCCGGCGACGTGACGGTGCGCATCGAGTACTCCAGCCTCAACTTCAAGGACGCGCTCGCGGTCACCGGCCGCGGTGCGGTGGTGAAGCACTGGCCGCTGGTGCCGGGGATCGACCTGGCCGGCGTGGTCGAGCGCAGCAGCGACCCGGCCTGGCAGCCGGGCGACCGCGTCGTGGTCAACGGCTGGGGACTGGGCGAAACCGAATGGGGCGGGCTGGCGCAGAAGGCGCGGCTGTCGCCGCAGTGCCTGCTGCGGCTGCCGGCGGCCTTCACCACGCGCGAGGCGATGGCCATCGCCACGGCCGGCTACACCGCCGCGCTGTGCGTCATCGCGCTGCAGCGCCACGGCCTCGAGCCGGGCACGACGAGGTGCTGGTCACGGGGGCGGCCGGCGG
>NZ_AZSN01000088.1:0-15982 GCF_000576225.1 Methylibium sp. T29-B
GAAGTGCAGGCCCAGCGCGCGGCGCGCGCGCGGCGGCTGCCGGCCGATGTCGTGGCCGAACAGGCTCAGCGCGCCGGCCGGCGCGCGCGGGTCCTCGCCCGACAGCGCGGCCATCAGCTCCTGCTGGCCATTGCCGGAGACGCCAGCCACGCCGACGATCTCGCCGGCCCTCACCTCGAAGCCGATGTCCTTCAGGTCGGTGCCGAACGGCGACTGCTTCGCGAGTGTCAGGCCGCTCACCTGCAGCGCCACGTCGCCGAGGCGCGCCTGGATGTGCTGCAGCTTCGGCGGCTCGGCGCCGATCATCAGCCGCGAGAGGTCGGCATTGCCGACGGTGCGCGGATCGACCTCGCCGGTGACCTTGCCGCCGCGCAGCACCGTGCAGTGGTGACACAGCGCGCGGATCTCGTCGAGCTTGTGGCTGATGTAGAGGATGGAGCAGCCGCGCTCGGCCAGCTGGCGCAGCGTGACGAACAGGGTCTCGACGGCCTGCGGCGTCAGCACCGAGGTCGGCTCGTCGAGGATCAGCAGCTTGGGGTCGGTGAGCAGCGCGCGCACGATCTCGACGCGCTGGCGCTCGCCGACCGACAGCGAGTGCACCGGCCGCTGCGGGTCGACCTCGAGACCGTAGACCTTGGAGACCTGCACGATGCGCGCCGTCACCTCGGCCAGCGTCAGGCTCTTGTCGAGGCCCAGCCACACGTTCTCGGCGGCGGTCAGCGTGTCGAACAGGCTGAAGTGCTGGTAGACCATGCTGATCCCGAGCTGGCGCGCCTGCGCCGGGCTCGCGATCTGCACCTGACGGCCGTCCCAGATCATCTCGCCGGCGTCGGGCCGCACCGCGCCGTAGATGATCTTCATCAGCGTGGACTTGCCCGCCCCGTTCTCGCCCAGCACCGCGTGGATCTGCCCCGGCGCCACACGCAGGTTCACGCCGTCGTTCGCGCGGACCGACGGGTACTGCTTGGTGATGCCGAGGAGTTCGAGGCGGAGCATGGACGGGGGAGCGAATGCGGCGACGCTCAGAAGTGGTACTCGGCGCGGATCATCGGCGTGCGCGCGGTCGCTCCCTCGCCGGCCCCCGGGGTCTCGGTCGGGTTGCCGAACTTGTTCTTCCAGTACTCGTAGGCGATGCCGACCTTGAAGGCGCCCTTGGGAGCGCCGGCCAGCAGGCCGACGTCGAGCATCAGCTTCATGTCGACGTGGGTCTCGGGCTTGGTCGGACCGCCGAACTCGTTGGTGCCCTTGTCGCCGATGTAGAGCGCATAGCCCTCGAAGGCCAGCGGCAGGCTGCCGATCGGGATGCCCCACTCCGCCGCCAGCGCCGGGTGGGTGTCGTAGGTGTAGCGGTCGGCGATGCCCTTGGGCGAGTTGCTTTCCTTGAAGGCCAGCAGCGAGAGGTTGGCGAAGCCCGGCACGTCGAACATCACGGTCGGGCCGAACACGAACATGCGCTTCTTCGAGGCGTAGCCGTCGTTCTTGGTATTCCAGTCGAAGCCGGCGGTGAAGCCGAAGCCGCGCACCGGGCCGACCTTGAGGTCCTTGCCGGCCACCTTGCCGATGTCGAGCAGGTGGCGGTAGACGATGTAGACCTCCTGAGCGCCGGAGGCGCCGGGCGTGCCGTCGCCCGGGTCATTGCGGTCCGAGAGCAGCAGGTCGGCATTGAAGAAGTTCACGCCGTACTTGTAGCCGCTCACGTGCGTGAGGCCGACGATCGTCTTGGTGATGTCGTTGCGCGAACCGTCCGGGTTGTTGTTGTAGGGCTCGGCGAACTGGGTGCCGTAGCGCACGCTGATCGCGGTGTCGCTCCAGTCGGCGGCGAGGCTCGTGAGGCTCGTGGCGGCGAGCGCGAGCGCCAGGGCGGTCTTGCAGGTCGGGTTCATCATGGTCCTTCGGAGGAGTGGTGGGGCGTCGGTGTGCGGAGCAGCCTCGGTCGCTCTCCGCCCAACGCGGCGCGACTTCCGGACTCGCTCCGTCCTTGCGCAACTTCCGTACCAGAAGGAAAGGCCGCTCCGCCGGCCCCGATGCCACCAAAAGAGGCATCATCCTTTTTGTATACCAGTTTGTGCACCATGTTGAATCCCACGCCGGAACGGGCCGCCCAACGTCGACGCAGGCGCCGCGCCCGCGTTCAGCCGCGTTCGTGGCGGCAGCTGCCGGCCACGTAGGTGGCGACGAGGTTGCGCTCGTCGCCCAGCGTCATCCACGCAAACACGCGCTCGTGCAGCGCGGCCAGCGGCGACACGCCGGCGCGGCCGCGGCGCGCCACCGCGTCGCGGTGGGTCGCCACCGGGCCCACGGCCCAGTCCCACACCGCCAGGTCGGCCAGCGCGCCGGCGCCGAGCTGCCCGATCTCGTGCGCCAGGCCCAGCGCTTCGGCGGCGCCGCGCGTGGCCGCATGCAGCGCCTTCCAGGCGCTGAGCTTCACGCCGCGCAGCGCCTGCACCTTGTAGGCATCGGCCAGCGTGCGCAGCATCGACAGGCTGGTGCCGCCACCCACGTCGCTGGCCATCGACACGCGGTAGCCGGTGTCGACCGCGGCCTGCCAGTCGAACAGCCCGCTGCCGAGAAACAGGTTGCTCGACGGGCAGAAGGCGATCTGCGCACCGGTGTCGCGCAGCAGCGCACGGTCGGTGTCGTCGAGCCAGATGCCATGCGCGAGCACCGCGCGCTCGTGCAGCAGGCCGTGGCGGTGGTAGACGTCGAGGTAGCTGCGCGCTTCGGGGAACAGCTCGGCGATCCAGCGCACCTCGTCGGTGTTCTCGGCCACGTGGGTCTGCATGTAGACGCCCGGGTGTTCGCGGCACAGCCGACCGGCCATCGCCAGCTGCTCGGGCGTGCTGGTGGCCGCGAAGCGCACCGTCACCGCGTACGACAGGCGGCCGTTGCCGTGCCAGCGCGCGATCAGGTCGGCGCAATCGCGCTCGGCCTGCAGCACGTCGTCGCGCAGGCCGTCGGGCGCGTGGCGGTCCATCAGCACCTTGCCGGCCACCAGCCGCATGCCGCGTGCGCGGGCCGAGGTGAACAGCGCCTCGGTCGCGCCCTTGTGGACGGTCGGGAACACCACCGCCGAGGTGGTGCCGTGCGCCAGCAGCGCATCGACGAAGCGCTCGGCGCCGCTGGCCGCCACCAGTGGATCGGCATAGCGCAGCTCGGCCGGGAAGGTGTAGGTGTTCAGCCACTCGAGCAACGCGGTGCCGTAGCTCGCGATCACGTCGAGCTGCGGGCAGTGCACGTGGGTGTCGATGAAGCCCGGCGTGATCAGCCGCCCGGCGTGGTCCACGCGCTGCCAGCTCGCGTCGGGGCCGCTGCCGGCGCGGGCCGGCTCGGCGCCGACGATGCGGCCGTCCTCGACCAGCAGCCAGTGGTCGGGCCGGTAGCGCACGCCAGCGGCGTCCCCGGGCGCGGCGAAGCCGGGATCGACCTCGATGTCGAGCAGGTCGCCGAACAGGGCCAGCCGTTGGCTCATGCGGTGCTCCCTCGCGTGGTCATCAGTGAGCGCCGGCGCGCGGGACCGTGGCCCCCGGCTTCGGCAGGCCGCGCGCCACATCGCGCATCACGCCGCGCAGCCAGCGGCCGGCGGCCGACTGGTGGCTCAGCTCGTGCCAGAGCTGGTAGTACACCAGCGCCGGGAACGGCACCGGGCAGCGCACGATGCGCAGGCCCGGCAGCTGACCGACGTAGCGGCTGCAGAACAGCCGGCCGGTGGTGAGCACCAGCCGCGAGTGCGCCACCATCTGCGGCCCCAGGCCGAAGTAGGGGCTGCGCACCACGATGTCGCGTGCCAGACCCAGCGCGTCGAGGTGCTCGTCGATCACGCCGCGCGCGCCGGGATGCAGCGGCGTCGGCGCGATGTGCTCGCTGGCCAGGTAGCGCTCGGCGGTCCAGCTGCGCGGACTCTTCACGGCCGGGTGGTCCTCGGCGACCAGGCAGACGATCTCGTCGGACAGCAGGCGGCCCAAGTGCAGCTCGGCCGGTGGCCGCAGCCAGTTGCCGATCACCAGGTCGACCTCGCCGCGCGCCAGGCCCTTGCGGTAGTCGAACTCGGCCGACAGCGGCAGCACCTCCACGCGGATGCCCGGCGCCTCGGCGCGCAGCCGCGTCACGAGCGCGGGCAGGAACTGCGGGTCGAGGTAGTCGCTCGCCGCCACGCGGAAGGTCGTCTCGCTGTGCGCCGGGTCGAAGGCCAGCGCCTCGGCGCGCGAGCCGAACAGCCGCTCGGCGTTGCGCAGCAGCTCGGCTGCCGGCTCCAGCAGCTGCAGCGCCACCGCGGTCGGCGCCATCCCGGTGCCGGAGCGCACCAACAACGGGTCGCCGACCAGCGCACGCAGGCGCTTCAACTGAGCGCTGACGGCCGGCTGGGTGGTGCGCAACCTGAGGGCGGCGCGCGACACGCTGCGTTCGGTGATCACGGTGTGGAGGACGCGGACGAGATGGAGCTCGATCTTGTCGAAAAGCGTGGGCTGGCTCATATCGTCATCGGCATACCGGTTATCGCTGGCATCGTATTCGCATGGGGTCGGCGTGGAGTACCTTCGGCCCGAACCGCAAGATTCGTCAGACCGCACCCGCCCGCCGCTCCCCCAACGCCACGCAATGAGCCTGCCAGCCGTTCGCTTCTTCCACCGCGGCCGCGTCGTCTCGGTCGAGGGCGCATCGCCGACGCGCAGCGTGCTGAACTGGCTGCGCGAGGACGCCCGCTGCACCGGCAGCAAGGAGGGCTGCAACGAGGGCGACTGCGGCGCCTGCACTGTGGTCGTCGCCGAGCTGGCCGAGCATGCCGATGCGGTGGGCACGACCTCGGCGCGCGCCACCGTGGTCGGCGGCCTGAGCCTGCGCACGGTGAACAGCTGCATCCAGTTCCTGCCCACGCTGCACGGCAAGGCGCTGCTGACGGTGGAGGATCTGCAGGCGATCGCCCAGGGCGTGGCCGTCGCGGACCCCGGCGTGGGCACGCTGCACCCGGTGCAGCAGGCGCTGGTCGACTGCCACGGCTCGCAGTGCGGCTTCTGCACGCCGGGCTTCGCGATGTCGCTCGCGGCGTGCTACGAGCGCCACTGCGAGGCCGGCACGCAGCCGACGCGCGCCGAGCTGGCCGACGAGCTGTCGGGCAACCTGTGCCGCTGCACCGGCTACCGCCCCATCCTCGACGCCGGCGAGCACATGTTCACGCTGCCACCCAGGCGGCTGGACACCGCGCCCATCGTCGCGGCGCTGCGCGCCCTGCAAGGGCAGCAACCCGGCGACGACATCGCCGAGCCAGCCGCCGGCTTCCACACCCCGCGCACACTGGCCGCGCTGGCAGCGCTGGTCGAGAGCCGCCCGCAAGCACGGCTGCTGGCCGGCAGCACCGACATCGGGCTGTGGGTCAACAAGCAGTTCCGTGCGCTCGGCGAGATCGTCTACCTCGGCGACGTCGACGAGCTCAAGCGCATCGAGTGGCAGGGCGACACGCTGCGCATCGGTGCCGGGGCGCCGCTCGAGGACGCATGGCGCGCGCTGGTCGGCGTCGCGCCGGCACTCGCCGAGGTGTGGCGCCGCTTCGCGTCGCTGCCGGTGCGCAACGCCGGCACGATGGGCGGCAACGTCGCCAACGGCTCGCCGATCGGCGACAGTGCGCCGGTGCTGCTGGCGCTCGACGCTGTACTGCTGCTGCGCCGTGGCGCGCAGCAGCGCCACCTGCCGCTCGCCGATTTCTACGTCGACTACATGAAGAACCGGCTGGCGCAGGGCGAGTTCATCGAGGCGATCGAGCTGCCGCGTCCGGCCGCCTCGACGCAGGTGCGGGCCTACAAGCTCAGCAAGCGCTTCGACTGCGACATCTCGGCGGTGTGCGCCGGCCTCGCCCTCACGCTCGACGGCGAGACGGTGGTGCAGGCGCGCTTCGCGTTCGGCGGCATGGCGGCCATCGTCAAGCGGGCCGCGGCAGCGGAGGCCGCTGTCGTCGGCCGGCCCTGGACCGAGGCCACGGTGCAGGCGGCGATGGCCGCGCTCGCCACCGACTACGCGCCGCTGACCGACATGCGGGCGTCGGCCGCCTACCGCCTGCGCGCGTCGCAGAACCTGCTGATGCGGCTGTGGCTGGAGACGCGGCCGGTTGCGCCGCTGCCGACCTCGCAGACCAACGTGTGGGCGGCCGCTTGAGTCGGACCGTACTGCGTCCATGAGCCCTTTTTCGATGCCTGCTCCTGTCGTTCCTGTCGGGCGCGTGCGGGGCCATGGGCGGGTGAGCGTCATCGCTTGGCGGAGGTACCCGATGCGCGTTGCCACTCACCCACCCCACGGGGCCCCACCCTCCACCTCGCCGCAGCACCGCCCCGAAGACCCTGGCATGAACAGGAACAGGAGACTCCGGTGAACAAGCAGGCCGACGCCTTCCTCGTCGACAGCGGCACCCAGCCCCCCTCGAAGCAGTGCGCCCCCGAGGCCGGCCGCGCGCGCCCCCATGAGTCGGCGCACCTGCACGTGTCCGGTGCGGCGCCCTACATCGACGACCTGCCCGAGCTGGCCGGCACGCTGCACGCGGCACTGGGTCTGTCGCCGGTGGCGCACGGCGTGCTGAAGGCGATCGACGTCGAGCGGCTGAAGGCCCTGCCCGGCGTGGTGGCGGTGCTGACCGCGGCCGACATCCCCGGGCCCAACGACTGCGGCCCGATCGTGCACGACGAGCCCATCCTCGCCGCCGGCCACGTGCACTACCTCGGCCAGCCGGTGTTCGCGGTGATCGCCACCGACCGCGAGCAGGCGCGCCGCGCTGCCGCCCAGGCGAAGGCGGTGCTCTCGATCGACCCGCTGCCGCCGGTGCTGAATGCGCTGGAGGCACACGCGAAGCGGCAGTACGTGCTGCCCGACATGCACCTGGTGCGCGAGTCGGCGCCCGGCGCGCTGCGCGCCGCGCTTGCCGCCGCGCCGCACCGCCTGCAGGGCACGCTGAGCGTCGGCGGTCAGGAGCAGTTCTACCTGGAAGGCCAGATCTCCTACGCCTGCCCGACCGAGAACGCCGGGCTCAAGGTGCATTGCTCGACCCAGCACCCGAGCGAGATGCAGCACCTGGTCGCGCATGCGCTGGGCTGGCGCTCCAACCAGGTGCAGGTCGAGTGCCGGCGCATGGGCGGTGGCTTCGGCGGCAAGGAGTCGCAGTCGGCGGTGTTCGCCTGCGTCGCCTCGGTGGCCGCGGTGAAGCTGCAGCGGCCGGTGAAGCTGCGCGTGGACCGTGACGACGACTTCCTCGTCACCGGCCGGCGTCACGGCTTCGAGTACGCCTGGGAGGTCGGCTGCGACGACGCCGGCCGCGTGCTGGCGGCCGAGGTGACGATGGTGTCGAACGCCGGCTGGAGCGCCGACCTGTCGGGCCCGGTGATGACGCGCGCGCTGTGCCACTTCGACAACGCCTACTGGCTGCCCGAGGTGGCGATGCACGGCCACAGCGCGCGCACCAACACCCAAAGCAACACCGCCTTCCGCGGCTTCGGCGGGCCGCAGGGCGCGATCGCGATCGAGGTCATCCTCGACTCGGTGGCGCGCCGACTCGGCCTGGACCCGCTGGCGGTTCGGCGCGCCAACTTCTACGGCACGACCTCGAACAACGTCACGCCTTACGGCCAGCAGGTCGACGACAACGTGATCGCGCCGCTGGTCGACACGCTGGCCGCGAGCAGCGACTACGCGGCACGGCGCGCGGCCGTCGCCGCCTACAACGCCGCCAGCCCGGTGCTGAAGAAGGGCCTGGCGCTGACGCCGGTGAAATTCGGCATCTCCTTCAACGTGGCGCACTTCAACCAGGCCGGCGCGCTGGTGCACATCTACACCGACGGCTCGGTGCTGGTGAACCACGGCGGCACCGAGATGGGCCAGGGCCTGAACACCAAGGTGGCGCAGGTGGTGGCGCACGAGCTCGGCATCGCCTTCGAGCGCGTGCGCGTGAGCGCCACCGACACCCACAAGGTCGCCAATACCTCGGCCACCGCAGCCTCGACCGGCAGCGACCTGAATGGCAAGGCCGCGCAGGACGCGGCCCGCCAGCTGCGCGAGCGGCTCGCCGCGCTGGCCGCCGCGATGCAGGGCGGCACGGCCCAGGCCGTGCGCTTCGCCGACGACCGCGTGCACGTCAATGGCGCTAGCCTCGACTTCGACGCGCTGGTGGCGCAGGCCTACGCTGCGCGCGTGCAGCTGTGGAGCGACGGCTTCTACGCCACGCCCGGCCTGCACTGGAACCGCGAGACGCTGCAGGGCCGACCGTTCTACTACTTCGCTTACGGCGCGGCGGTGGCCGAGGTGGTCGTCGACACGCTGAGCGGCGAGCACCGCCTGCTGCGCGCCGACCTGCTGCACGACGTGGGCCGCTCGCTGAATCCGGCGGTCGACATCGGCCAGGTGGAGGGCGCGTTCATCCAGGGCATGGGCTGGCTGACCTCGGAGGAGCTCGTCTGGCACCCCAAGACCGGCCTGCTGATGACGCACGCGCCCAGCACCTACAAGATCCCGACCGCGAACGACTGCCCGTCGGTCTTCCGCACCGCGCTGTTCGAGAACAACGACAACGTCGAGGACAGCATCCACCGCAGCAAGGCGGTCGGCGAGCCGCCGCTGCTGCTGCCGTTCTCGGTGTTCCTGGCGATTCGCGACGCGGTCTCGGCGGTCGGTGGCCACCGCGTCGACCCGCCGCTGCGCGCGCCGGCCACGCCCGAGGCAGTGCTCGACGCGATCGACGCGGTGCGCGCGGCACGCTGAAGCCACCATGACCCTGCGCACCCACGCCCTCCGCTGGCTCGACGCATCCCGCCCGGCGATCGTCGTCGAGGTGGCTGCCACGCGCGGCTCGGTACCCCGCGAGGCCGGCACCCGCATGCTGGTGGCGGCCGACTCGGTGCGCGGCACGATCGGCGGCGGCCACCTCGAATGGCAGGCCATCGCGCAGGCGCGCGAGCGGCTGGCGCGCTGCACGACGCGCGGCGACGAGCCGCCGCGCGAGCAGACGCTCGCGCTCGGCCCCTCGCTCGGCCAGTGCTGCGGTGGCGAGGTCACGCTGCGCTATGCGCCGCTCGACGCGGCGTCGCTGGCGGCCTGGCCCGAGACCGTGCCACGCTTCCATCTGCAGCTCTACGGCGCCGGGCACGTGGGCCGCGCGATCGTGGCGCTGCTGGCCAGCATCGACTGCCGCGTGCAGTGGATCGACGAGCGCGAAGCCGAGTTCGACGCCTTCGCGGCGCTGGCGCCGCTGCCGCCGCACGTACAGGCGCTGTGCGTCGACGCGGTCGAGGCCGAGGTGGCCCAGGCGCCGCCCGGCGCCTGCTACCTGGTGCTGACCCACGAGCACGACCTCGACCTGCGCATCACCGAAGCCGTACTGCGGCGCGGCGACTTCGCCTACTGCGGGCTGATCGGCTCCCGCACCAAGCGCGCACGCTTCGTGCATCGCTTCCAGGAGCGCGGCGTGTCCGACGCCGCGATCGCCCGCCTGACCTGCCCGATCGGCCTCCCCGGGATCACCGGCAAGGAGCCCGCGGTGCTGGCGATCGCAGCGGTGGCGCAGTTGCTGCAAGCCACGGGATCTGTTGTTGGCTGAGCGCTGCTGACCGGGCCGCCGGGTGAACGCCTGCGTTCGTGTCCCCCGGTGCCGGCCTCATGGCCGTCCCCTCCTCCTCTACCTCACTCCGCCATTCACCCGACGTCCCGGTCAGCACACATCACCGTGGTGCTCGAAGGCCTTCAACCCAGGCACACCGCGGTGTATCGAAGCGCCGTGACGGTCCGCTGTGTGGAGTGCGGTAGAGGAGGAGGCGGCGGCCGATCAGGCCGACGCCGGGGGACACGAACGCAACACAGCGGACCGGCGCGGCGCACACGCCGAGGCCGGACCGCCTGTGCTCCGTATCAACTCAGGACGCCGTTACCGCCACACCCGGCGCGCCCGCCACGTCGTGCGCCGGCACCGCCTCACCGTCCAGCACCTTGTGCGCCCGCTCGCGGTCGATGTCGCCCTCCCAGGCGGCCACCGCCACCGTCGCCACGCAGTTGCCGATCAGGTTGCCGAGCGCACGCGCGATGCCCATGAACCAGTCGACGGAAAGCACCAGCACCAGCCCGATCGCGGGAATCGCCGGGATGGCCTGCAGCGTGGCGGCCAGCACCACGATGGCCGAACCGGGCACGCCATGCGCGCCCTTGCTGGTCACCAGCGAGATCGCCAGGATGGTCAGCAGGTCGGTCATCGTGATCGGCGTGTTGGTGGCCTGGGCGATGAACACCGCGGCGAGCGTGATGTAGATCGAGAACGCGTCCAGGTTGAAGGAGTAGCCGGTCGGGATCACCAGGCCCACGGTCGAATCGCGGATGCCCATGTGGCGCAGCTTGGCCATGATCTGCGGCAGCACGCTGTCGGACGAGGTGGTGGCGAACACCACCGCGAGTTCCTCGCGCAGGTAGCGCAGCAGCTTCCACAGGCTGAAGCCCGAGGCTCGCATGATGCCGCCCAGCACCACCGCGACGAACAGCACCACCGCCCCGTAGAACAGCAGGACCAGCAGGCCCAGTTGCTTCAGCGAGCCGACACCGTACTTGCCGACCGTGAAGGCGATCGCGCCCAGCACCCCCAGCGGCGCCAGCTTGATGATCAGCCCATGATCTTGAACAGCACCAGCGACAGTTCGTCGATCAGCCCGGCCACGGCACGGCCCTTCTCGCCCACGAGCGCCAGCGCGCAGCCGAACAGCACCGCGAACAGCAGCACCTGCAGCACGTCGCCGGTCGCGAAGGCGGCGACCACGGTGGTCGGGATCAGCTTCAGCAGGAACTCGACGGTGCCGCCGCCGGTGAGCTTGCTGGCGTTGTCCGCATAGGCGCTCATGGCCTTGGCGTCCAGTGTGGTGGGATCCACGTTCATGCCGACCCCCGGCTGAAACAGGTAGCCTAGCGCGAGCCCGAGCGCCAGCGCGACCGCGGTGACGACCTCGAAGTACACCAGCGCCTTCACGCCAACCCGTCCCACGCGCTTCAGGTCGCCCGCGCCGGCGATGCCATGCACCACGACGCAGAACACCAGCACCGGAATGATCATCTTGATGAGCTTGATGAAGGCATCGCCCAGCGGCTTGAGCTTCACCGCCGTCTCGGGCCACAGCAGGCCCAGCAGCACGCCCAGCACGAGGGCCAGCACCACCTGGCCGAACAGGGAACGCAAGAACTTGGGCATGGCAGGCTCCCGGGCAGCGAACGGTGGAGGGGCGAAGCGCGCGGCGAGTCATGCAAGCTCGGTGCCTGCATCGCGGCGCGGCGCCCCGGCGGGCCCGCCGCCGCTCGCGGGCTTTCCCTCATGCAACTACTACATCACTAACATATTATTGGTGTGCAAGAGGCGAAATGCCCTGCCGGACCGCCCGGTCCTGCCGCTCGAACCCTTCAGAGGAGACCCGGATGAAGTTCAATCGACGTGAGGTGCTGGCCTGCCTGGGCAGCAGCGCGGCCGGCCTGGCGATGCCGATGGCGGCGTGGGCCCAGAGCTGGCCGTCCAAGCCCATCAAGCTGGTCATCGGTTACAGCACCGGCGGCTCGACGGATGCCACCGCCCGCCTGGTGGGGCGGCAGCTCGAGCAGCGGCTGGGCCAGCCGATGGTATTCGAGTACAAGCCGGGCGCCGGCGCGTCGATGGGGGCCGAGTTCGTGGCCAAGTCGGTGGCCGACGGCTACACGATCGGCCTGACCGACACCGGCCCGATGGCCGTGGTGCCTCACCTGCGCAAGCTGGCCTACGACCCGACGAAGGACTTCACGCCGCTGTCCTACGTGTGCGCGACCGGCCTCGCGGTGCTGGTGCACCCCAGCGTGCCGGCCAACAACATCAAGGAACTGATCGCGCTGGCGAAGGCCGATCCGGAGAAGTACAACTACGCCAGTTCGGGCGTCGGTTCGGTGCACCACCTGGCCGGCGAGCTGTTCAAGTCGCAGGCCGGCGTGAAGATGGCGCACGTGCCCTACCGCGGCGCCGGCCCGGCGCTGACCGACCTGGTCGGCGGCCAGATCCCGGTGATGTTCGCCACCATCGGCCCGTCGCTGCAGATGATCTCGGCCGGCAAGGTCAAGGCGCTGGGCGTCACCTCGTCGAAGCGCTCGAAGGCGCTGCCCGACGTGCCCACCGTGGCCGAGCAGGGCCTCGCCGGCTACGAGGCGGTGCTGTGGTTCTCGATCGTCGGCCCGGCCAACCTGCCGGCGCCGATCTCCGCGCGGCTGCAGAAGGAACTGCAGGCCTCGCTGGTCGATCCCGAGCTGATCCGCGAGCTGGAGAAGCTGGGCAACGACGACATCGGCCCGCGCACGCCGCAGGAGGTGGCCGCGCTGGTGAAGTCGGAAATGGAGAAGTGGGGCCGCGTGATCAAGGACGCGCACATCACAGTCGACAGCTGAAGCCGGCTACGCTGGCGCCGTGGAGAGAGATGGATCGCGCGAAGGACGACGCTGAATGACGAAGAGCTGGAACCGCGGCGCCGAGCAGAAGCGGCAGCGCCTGGCGGCGGCCCGGGCGCAGGGGCTGGACAAGCTCGTCCCGGCCGAGCGGGCGATCGACCTGCTGGAAGCGGTGCTGACGCCGGGCGACCGCCTCTGCGTCGAGGGCAACAACCAGAAGCACGCCGACTTCCTGTCGGCCTGCCTCGCCAAGGTGGACCCGGCGCGCGTCAACGGGCTGCACATCGTGCAGTCCAACCTCGCGCTGCCGCAGCACCTCGACGTGTTCGAACGCGGCATCGCCGCGAAACTGGACTTCTGCTACTCGGGCGAGCAAGGCGTGCGCATGGCGCGGCTCATCAACGAGGGCCGCATCGAGGTCGGCGCGATCCACACCTACCTCGAGCTCTACAGCCGCTACTTCGTCGACCTGACGCCGCAGGTGGCCTTCGTGGCCGCGCAGAGCGCCGACGCCGAGGGCAACCTCTACACCGGCCCCAACACCGAGGACACACCGGCGGTGGTGGAAGGCACGGCCTTCAAGAACGGCATCGTGATCGCCCAGGTGAACGAGATCGTCGAGCGCGTGCCGCGCGTCGATGTGCCTGCCGGCTGGGTGAGCTTCGTGGTGCCTTCGCCGAAGCCGCACTACATCGAGCCGATCTTCACGCGCGACCCGGCGCAGATCAGCGAGATCCAGGTGCTGATGGCCATGATGGTGATCAAGGGCCTGTACGCGCCCTACGAGATCAACCGCCTGAACCACGGCATCGGCTTCGACACCGCGGCGATCGAGCTGATCCTGCCGACCTATGCCGCCTCGCTGGGGCTGAAGGACAAGATCTGCAGCTACATGACGGTCAACCCCTGCCCGACGCTGATCCCGGCGATCGAGGCCGGCTTCGTCAAGGGCATCCACTGCGCCGGCTCCGAGCTCGGCATGGAGCGCTACATCGAGGAGCGCTCCGACGTGTTCTTCAACGGCCCTGACGGCACGATGCGCTCGAACCGCGTGTTCTGCCAGCTCGCCGGCCACTACGTCGACCTGTTCATCGGCTCCACGCTGCAGATCGACCTGGAGGGCAACTCCTCCACCGCCACGCTCAACCGCATCGCCGGCTTCGGCGGCGCGCCCAACTTCGGCTCGGAGTCGCGCGGCCGGCGCCACGCCAGCCCCGGCTGGCTGAAGGCCGGCGAGGAGAGCGCCGCCTCGCGCATGTCGGCCATGCCGCGCGGCCGCAAGCTGGTGGTGCAGCTGGTCGAGACCTTCCGCGAGAAGATGCAGCCGACCTTCGTCGAGCGGCTCGACGCCTGGCAGCTGCAGGAGGATTTCGACCTGGACCTGCCGCCGGTGATGATCTACGGCGACGACGTGACCCACATCGTCACCGAGGAAGGCATCGCCCACCTGCACCGCTGCAACACGCTGGCCGAACGCGAGCAGGCGATCCGCGGCGTGGCCGGCTACACGCCGGTGGGGCTGGCGCGCGACCCGCTCGCGGTCGAGGCGCTGCGCCGCCAGGGCATCATCCAGCGGCCCGAGGACCTGGACATCGACCCGCGCCTCGCCACGCGTGACCTGCTGGCCGCGAAGTCGATCAAGGACCTGGTGCGCTGGTCCGGCGGGCTCTACGACCCGCCCAACCGTTTCCGCAACTGGTGAACGAGCGTCGTGCGCGATGGAACACCTTGAATACGAGTTCGGCCCCTTCGAGCCGCTGCCGGCCGGGCAGGCACCCGCGCTGGCCGGCGTGGTGAGCTCCGGCAACATGGAGGCGCTGCTCGAGCCGAAGGCGCTCGACGGCCGCCTGCGCTTCGTCATCGACACCTCGATCGAGGGCTACACCGACACCTGGCAGGCGGTGGCGGCGAACTTCGCCGCGCGACACCGCGTCGGCAACCTGCTGGTCACCGTGAACGATGCCGGCGCGACCCCCTCGGTGGTGGCGCTGCGCCTGGCGCAGGCGATGGAGGAGCTGCGCGGATGAGCAGCGAACGCCCCGACGCCGCCGCCGTGCTGTCGCCGCAGGCCGCGCGCAGCTTCTACGAAGCCAACGCGCGCCAGCGCGTGCGCGGCCTGTTCGACGCCGGCTCGGTGCACGAATGGCTGCCGCCGTCGCAGCGCATCGTCAGCCCGCACCTCGAGCAGCTCGGCCAGCCACGTGCGCTGGACGACGGCGTGATGATCGGCCGCGCCACGCTGGCCGGCCGGCCGGTGCTGTTCGCGGCCGAGGAGCCCGGCTTCATGGGCGGCTCGGTCGGCGAAGTGCACGGCGCCAAGCTCACCGGCCTGCTGGAACGCGCCGCGCGCGACCGGCCGGCCGCGGTGGTGCTGCTGCTCGACACCGGCGGCGTGCGGCTGCACGAGGCCAATGCGGGGCTGATCGCGATCTCGGAGATCCAGCGCGCGGTGTTCTCCGCGCGCGCCGCCGGCGTGCCGGTGATCGTGGTCTCGGGCGGGGCCAACGGCTGCTACGGCGGGCTGGGCATCGTGGCGCGCTGCTGCGACCACATCGTGATGACCGAGGAAGGCCGGCTCTCGGTGTCGGGGCCGGAGGTGATCGAATCGCAGAAGGGCGTGGAGGAGTTCGACGCCAAGGACCGCGCGCTGGTGTGGCGCACGATGGGCGGCAAGCACCGCTACCTGATCGGCGAGGCCGACGGCTTTGCGCGCGACACGATGGACGATCTGCGGCAGGCGGTCGCCGCCTTCTTCGACCGGCCGGTACCGCTGACGCTGGAGGCGGTGGAGCGCGAGCACGCGGCGCTCGGCCGCCGGCTCGAGCGCTTCGGCGCGGCGCCCGATGCCGTCGACATCTGGTCGGGCCTGGGTGTGGCCGAGCCGCGGCAGCTGCCGCTGCTCGACACCGAGGCCTTCACCGCCCTCGCCGACCGCGTGAAGGAGCGCAGCGATGTCTGAGGTCCGCAGCCCCGCACTGGCCCTGTGCGACGGCTTGTTTCCCGGCGGCCACGACGTGCGCGCCGAAGGCCTGCTGCTGTGGGGCAGCGGGCGCACGGCCGACGGGCCGGTGGCGGTGGTGGGCACCCGCGAGCACGCGGCGATCGGCGTCGACCTCGCGCATGCGCTGGCCGCCCGGGTGCTGCAGGTGGTGCGCGAGCATCCCGGCCGGCCGATCCTGATGCTGGTCGACACCCAGGGCCAGCAGCTGTCGCGGCGCGACGAGCTGCTCGGCAACGGCGGCTATCTGGCGCACCTGGCCAAGTGCTTCGAGGTCGCGCGCAGCCGCGGCCACCGGCTGCTGAGCCTGGTGTACGGCGAGGCGGTCAGCGGCGGCTTCCTCGCGCTCGGCATGATCGCCGACCGCACCTATGCGCTGGCCGACGCGCAGATCCGCGTGATGGCACTGCCGGCCATGGCGCGCATCACGCAGATCCCGATCGAGGCGCTGCAGGAGCTCTGCCGCAGCTCGGCGATCTTCGGGCCCGGCGTCGACAACTACGCGCGGCTCGGGGCGGTCGAGGCGGTGTGGCCACGGGACGCGCTCGCCGAAGGCCTGGTGCAGGCGCTGCGCGGGCCGGCCGG
>NZ_AZSN01000089.1:0-15488 GCF_000576225.1 Methylibium sp. T29-B
CCCTGGGCCACCGGCGCGAACACGAACTGCCCGAACGAGCCGCCCGCGTTCACGATGCCGGCCGCCAGGCCGCGGCGGGCCGGCTCGATCAGGCGTGTGGTCGCCGCCATCAGCACCGCCGGCCCGGCCATGCCGGCGCCGCCAGCGGCCAACACACCGATCGAGAGGACGAGGCCCGCCGTCGTGTCCATGTAGGGCGTGATCGCGGTGCCCAGCGTGACCAGCAAGACACCGACGAAGATCACGCGCCCCGCTCCGATGCGGTCGGCCACCATGCCGGCGAAGGGCTGCGTCAGCCCCCACCACAGCTGGCCGCAGGCGAAAGCCAGGCTGATACTTCCGATGCCCAGGCCGGTGTGGGTGTTCAGCGTGCCGAGGAACAGGCCCATCGACTGGCGCACGCCCATCGTCAGCGCGAAGGCGCCGGCCGCGGCCAACAGCACCAGGCCGAGGTGCGGCAGCGCGCGGGGCTGCACGACGGCAGCGGCATTTGCGGCGTCAGGCATCGCTGTCGTCCTCTTCGGCATCGTCGAGCCGGGCCAGGCAGTCGTCGATCAGCGCATGCAGCGCCACCACCTGCGCCGGACCGAGCCGCGCGTTCAGCGCCAGCTGCGCCTGCTTCCAGGCGCGCTGCGCCTCGGCGCGCTTGGCCTGCCCGGACTCGGTGGCCTCGACGAGCCGGCTGCGCGCATCGTCGCCCGGCCCGAGCGCCACCCAGCCCTGCACCAGCAACGGCTGCAGGTTGCGCGTCAGCGTCGAGGCATCCAGGCGCATGTGGCGGGCCAGGTCGCCGGGCCGGATCGGTCCCAGCCGCACCACGTGCGACAGCAGCGAGTACTGCGTGTTCTTCAGCCCGAGCGGCGCCACGTAGGCGTCGTAGTGGCGCGTCACGGCGCGACTGAGCTGCCGCAGCTTCAGGTTGGTGCAGCCCTGCGGGGCGGCGACCGCCGGACGTGAGGGTGGGGGAGGTGTCATGAATTTATTGTAGCTACAATTGTTGTATCTGCAATAAAATGCACGGCACCATGCATCCACCAACCCCCAACGACGACGGCGCGGCCACCCTGGCGCGCTGGCAGGCCGACGAAGCCACCGTCCGCGAACGCAACCCGCGCTACGGCCTGAGCCGACCGGAACAGGTGGCCCCGTTGAGCGGCCAGCAGTTCTTCGACGCCGTGTTCGCTGGCGAGCTGCCGCTGGCACCGATCTTCGAGACCCTGGACTTCGTGCCCATCCACATGGCGCGCGGCGTGGCGGTGTTCCAGGGCCGGCCGCTGGCGCGCCACTACAACCCCATGGGCACGGTGCATGGCGGCTGGTTCGCCACGCTGCTCGACTCGGCCGTGGCGTGCGCAGTGCACACGGCGCTGCCGGCCGGCAAGACCTACACGACGGTGGAGCTGAAGATCAGCCTGGTGAAGGCGCTGACCGCGAAGGTACCGCTGGTACGCGCCGAGGGCCGACTGATCCACCTGGGTCGCAGCCTGGGCACCGCCGACGGCCGCCTGGTCGGCCCCGACGGCACGCTGTACGCTCACGCCTCGACCACCTGCTTCGTCCTCGACCGGCCCCCTTCCCCATGAGACTGCTCCACACCATGTTGCGCGTCGGCGACCTGCCACGCTCGATCGACTTCTACACCCAGGTGCTCGGCATGACGCTGCTGCGCACCACCGAGCGACCGGCGCAGAAGTACAGCCTCGCCTTCCTCGGTTACGGCAGCAACCCCGAGCACGCCGAGATCGAGCTCACGTACAACCACGGTGTCGACCGCTACGAACTCGGCACCGCCTACGGTCACCTCGCGATCGGCGTGCCCGACGTGGCGGCCACCTGCGCCGCGGTGCGCGCGAAGGCACAGGCGCTCGGCGGCGCCATCACCCGCGAGCCCGGTCCGGTGCAGGGGGGCAGCACGGTGATCGCCTTCATCACCGATCCCGACGGCTACAAGATCGAACTGATCGAGCGCGCGTAAATTGGCCGGCTTCGGCGTGGTTTTTCCCGCGATCCGCCGGCCCACCGGCGCTTGACAGGAGCGGGTCTCAGACGGCAATCTTGTTGCCGTGCAGCAAGCCCTGGATTACGACCCCGAGCCCGCCTCCTGCGCCGTCGAATCCGGCGCCGTTTCGGTCGTGCCGCTGCGCGATCCCCAACAGATGCTCGAACGCACGCTGGCCGAGCGGCCGGCGCGACGCGACCTCTGGATCTTCGGCTACGCCTCGTTGATCTGGCGCCCGGAATTCGAGGCCGCCGAACAGCGGCTGGCCCGCGTGCACGGCCAGCACCGTGCCTTCCGCATGCGCTCGCGCATCAACCGCGGCACGCCGGAACGCCCCGGTCTCGTGTGCGCCCTGGTGCCGGGCGGCTCCTGCTCCGGTATGGTCTACCGGCTCGAGCCGTCGCGGGCCGACGCGGAACTGCGCCGCCTGTGGGACCGCGAGATGTTCTCCGGCGTCTACGATCCGAAATGGCTGCAGTGCCAGACCGCCCATGGTCAGGTCACGGCGCTGGCGTTCACCCTCAGCAAGCGCAGCCCCAACTACATCGGCGAGCTGGATGACGACACGCTGATCGGCATCCTGCGCCATGCGCGCGGCCGCTTCGGCAGCACGCTCGACTACCTGGTCGAAACAGCGGCCTGCCTGCGTCGCTGCGGTATCCGCGACCTCGCGATCGAGCGCCAGGTGGCGCTGGCGCAGCGCGCCGGCCTCACGGCGTAGACCGGCCCCGGCTGCCGCCGTTCGAGCCCGCGGGCCGGACGCAGGCCGAGGGTGCATCATCGTGGCCCCGCAGGCACTGCGTACCGGCCCTTCTTCGATGCAACACGAACCCGCGATCGACGACACCCGTCCGACCGATCAAGTGCCTGCGGCGGCGAGCGCAGACGAGCCGCATCCCGTGCTGTTGCAAATGCCGATCGGCGTGCGCAGCCTTTCGCTCGCCGTGCTGGCGGTGCTGGCGTGCCTGGTCGCGCTGCGTTGGGCCAGCGCGGTGTTCATCCCGCTGTTGCTGGGGCTGATGTTCAGCTACGCGCTGTCGCCGATCGTCGATCGGATGGTGCGTTGGCGCATTCCGCGCTCGCTGGCCGCGGCGGTACTGCTGCTGGCCATCCTCGCCGGTGCCGGCTCGACCGCCTACTCGCTCGGCGACGACGCCAGCGAGCTGATCGAGAGCCTGCCGGCCGCCGCCCAGAAGCTGCGCCAAGCCGTGAGGGCGGCTCGCAACGAGCCGACCAGCAAGATGGAGACGATGCAGAAGGCCGTCACCCAGCTCGAGCAGGCCGCCGAGGAGGCCGCCTCCTCGGCGGCGGGCCAGCGCGGGGTGCAACGGGTGCAGATCGAGCCGCGCAAGTTCAGCATCCGGGACTACCTGTGGAGCAGCACGCTGGGCCTGGCTTGGCTGATCGGGCAGGCTACCGTCGTCTGCTTCATCACCTACTTCCTGATCGCGTCGGGCAACAGCTTTCGCCGCAAGATGGTGAAGATCGCGGGTCCGACCTTCGCGCAACGGCGCGTCACGGTGGAGGCACTGGACGAGATCACCGAGCAGATCCAGCGCTACCTCCTGGTGCAATTGCTCATCAGCGCCCTGGTCGGCGTGGCGACCTGGCTCGCCTTCCTCTGGATCGGCCTGGAGCACGCCGCCGTCTGGGGCATCGTGGCCGCGGTACTGAACCTCGTACCCTACATCGGCTCGATCGCGGTCACCGTCGGCTCGGCCCTGGTCGCCTTCCTGCAGTTCGGCACGCTCGACATGGCGCTGGTGGTGGGCGGCGTTTCGCTGGTGCTCCACTGCATCAGCGGCTACCTGATCACGCCCTGGCTGACCAGCCGCACCAGCCGCATGAGCCCGGTGGTGGTGTTCGTGGGCGTGCTGGCCTGGGGCTGGCTGTGGGGCATCTGGGGGCTGCTGCTCGGCGTGCCGATCCTGATGGCCGTCAAGGCCGTGTGCGACCGCGTCGAGGACCTCAAGCCGCTCGGAGAACTGCTGGGCGACTAGCCGCGACCGCGCACGCGGCGGTGACCGCAGGGTCAGTCCACCGCAGCTTCGCCGGCGTGCGCAGCGTGCAGACCGCGCAGCCTCTCCAGATCCTGCTCGGTGTCCACGTCGAGCAGCACGCCGCCGTCAGGCACCTCGACCCCGAAAGCCGGATAGCGCGCCACCAGACGCCGTGCGCCCTCGTCGCCGCTGAGCCGCGCCAGTTCGGAGTACAGCTCGGCGGCGAACGCCACCGGATGGCCGCGCCGCCCGCGGTGCTGGGCATACACCACCGGGTGGTGCGGCATCGCGGCCGCCACGGCGCGCAGGGTGGCGGGCTGCACCAGCGGCATGTCACCGGGCAGCACCATCCAGCCGCTGGCATTCGAGCGGGCGGTGACGCCAGCGGCGATCGAGTCCCCCATGCCGAACGGCTGTTCGTCGCCGTTGCCCGGCAGAACGACCACATCGCGTGCCGCGATGGTGGCGGTGACGCGAGCCTGCAGCGCCTCGGTCGTCACCACGACCACCGGCAGGCGGCTCTGGATCACGTGCGCGAGCGTCGTCTCGAGCACCGTCGAGTCGCCGAACGGCTGCTCGAGCTTGTGAGCACGTGCGCTGCGCCCACTGCGGAAGCGCACGCCGCGCCCTGCCGCCAACACCACCACCACCGGCCCTTGTCGCACCGACATCCCCCCAGCTTGCGTTTTGCCGTCGCCAGCATTGGCGCGGCCTGTCTTGCGATCAAACCGCGACCCCGTGCAATCCGGAAGTGGGAGCTCTACCTAAGGCCTCACCCGCGGCCGGCGCGCCAGAGTGCTCCACCCGGCGCGTCTCGGCGCTCCACGCCCGGCCGACCCGGGGGCTAACCCGGACGCTTGAACGCCCACCCAGAAGGTAATCGGCCTTGCGTGCTGCTTGTCAGGCCAGTGCCTCGAAAGGCAGCTTGCGCAGGCGCTTGCCGGTCAGCGCAGCGACGGCATTGGCCACCGCCGGCGCGATCGGCGGCACGCCGGGTTCGCCCAGGCCGGTGGGTGGATCGTTGCTCGGCACGAAATGCACCGCCACCGGCGGCGCATCCGTGATGCGCGGTGGTGCGAAGTCGCTGAACTGGCTCTGCTCCACCACCCCGTCCTTCAGCGTGATCGCGAAGCCCGGCTGGATCATCGACAGGCCGAACACCGCGCCGCCCTGGATCTGCGCCTCGGCCGCCGTCGGGTTGACGACCTGGTTGGCATGCACGCCGGCCGTGACCGCATGCACCTTCGGTCGGCCGTCGATGAGGGACACGTCGACCACGTAGGCCACCACCGAGCCGAAGGACTCGTGCACCGCCACACCCCAGGCATGGCCGGCCGGGAGGGACTTGCCGTAGCCCGACTTGTCGACCGCGAGCTTCAGTGCGGCCACGTGGCGCGCGTGCTTCTTCGGGTCGAGCTTCGCGAGCCGCCAGGCCACCGGATCCTGGCCCGCCGCACGCGCCACCTCATCGGCCAGCGTCTCCATCACGAAGCCGGTGTGGGTGTGGCCGACCGAGCGCCACCACAGCACCGGCACTGCGACGTCCGGGTGCGTGGCGCGCAGCCGCATCGGCATCCCATAGGTGTTCTCGACCACACCCTCGGTCATCGTGTGGTCGATGCCGTCCTTGACCAGGAAGGACTCGAACGGCGTGCCTTTCACCAGCGACTGGCCGACGATCACGTGATCCCAGCCCTGCACCTGCCCCTGCGCGCCGAGCGCGATGTCGACACGGTGCAGGTGAGCCGGCCGGTAGTAGCCGCCCTTGATGTCGTCCTCGCGGCTCCACATCACCATCAACGGCGATTTCGGATCCTTGGCGTGCCAGGCCTTGGCGATGCCGGCGGCCTCGCGCAGGTAGTCCGAGCTCGGGACCGCGCGCCGCCCGAAGCCGCCGCCGGCCGGCAGCGTGTTCAGCGTCACCTGCTCGGGCTTGAGGCCCAGCGTCTGCGCGATCGCCGTCTGGTCGACGGTCTGGAACTGCGTGCCCGCCCACACGGTGGCGCGATCGGCCTTCAGTTCGAAGGTCGCGTTCAGCGGTTCCATCGGCGCGTGTGCGAGGTAGGGGAATTCGTACTCGGCGCTGATCTTCTTCGGCGCCGCCTTCGCGGCGGCCTCGATCGCGGCGCCGTCACCGGCGAGAGCCGTGAGCTTCGGCGCCTTGGCCTCGTCGCGGTACTGGGCCAGCAGCTTGTCGCTGCTGACCGTGCCGCCGACACCGGCCTTCCATTTCACCTGCAACGCCTCGCGGCCCTGCTTGGCGGGCCAGTAGCCGTCGGCGATGACGGCCAAGCCCGTGCCGCCGCGGTCGGTCGACACCTGGAACACGTCGATCACGCCCTTGATGGCCTTCGCCTTGCTCGCGTCGAAGCTCTCGACCTGGCCACCGAAGGTCGGCGCCCGCTGCAGCAGCGCGACCTTCATGCCCGGCAGGCGGTGGTCGATGCCGTAGCGCTTCTTGCCTGACACGGAGGCGACCGCGTCGATGCGGCCCTTGCCGTGGCCGATGATGCGGTAGTCGGCCGGCGCCTTCAGCGCCACGCTCGACGGCACCGGCTGCTTCGCCGCCGCGGCAGCCAGCGAGGCGTAGGTCGCCCGCTTGCTGCCATGGCGCACCACGCCGGCCTCGGTACTGCAGGCCTCCGCCGGCACCTTCCACTGCGCGGCGGCCGCTGCGACCAGCATCATGCGGGTGGCCGCGCCGACCTGACGGTACTGCAGCCAGGAGTTCGGCACCGCGCTGGAGCCGCCGGTCATCTGGATGCCGAACAGCGGGTCCTTGTAGGCCTCGCCTGCCGGCGCGAGGCTGGCGCGCACGTGCTTCCAGTCGACGTCGAGCTCCTCGGCCACCAGCATCGGCAGCGCGGTCAGCGCGCCCTGGCCGAAGTCGAGCCGGTTGACGCGGATCTCCACCGTGTTGTCGGGATAGATCTTGATGAAGGGGCTGGGGTCGACCGGCTTCTTCGGCGCGGCGGGCGCGCCCTCCTCGGCCGCCAGCGCGGCCGGTGCCGACCAGGTGACGGCCAGCCCGCCGCCGCCGAGCGCGCTGAGCTTGAGGAGCCACGGCGGTCGAATTCGCCGGAGCGGGCGTCGGTATCGGGGGCCGGCGACTGGCCGGCGAGGCGTTGGCGACGAGTGCGAAGTCCATCGGGGCGTCCTCAGGCGATGCGCTTCGCGGCGTCATGGATGGCGGCGCGGATGCGTTGGTAGGTGCCGCAACGGCAGATGTTGCCGGCCATCGCGGCGTCGATGTCGGCGTCGCTCGGCGCCTTGTTGCTCTTCAGCAGACCGGTCGCGCTCATGATCTGGCCACTCTGACAGTAGCCGCACTGGGCGACGTCGTGCTCGATCCAGGCCGCCTGCACCGCCTTGCCGACCTTGTCGTTGCCGACGGCCTCGATCGTCGTGACCTTCTTGCCCGCGACCATCGACACCGGCGTGATGCACGAGCGCGTGGGCTGCCCGTCCACGTGGACGGTACAGGCGCCGCAGGCGGCGATGCCGCAGCCGAACTTGGTGCCTGTCATCGCCAGATCGTCGCGCAAGGTCCACAGCAAGGGAGTGGCCGGGTCGACATCGACGCTGGTCGCCTTGCCGTTCAGTGTGAAGCGCGTGCTCATGGTTTCTCCCGATTCTGGAAGTCACGGACTGTGCTCCGTGATGCCGGACGCATCGCGGCGGTGCGCGGAATCCTGACCGAAAGTCAGGGCCAAGTTGGCCTTCCGCCAGCCGCCTACACTTTTATGCATGCGCCCCGACATTGCCGACCTCCGCAAGAGCTACGAACAGGGTGAACTCGACGAAGCCCATTCGGCCGCCGACCCGCTGCAGCAGTTCGAGCAGTGGCTCGATCAGGCGCTGAAGGCCGAGCTGCCCGAGCCCAACGCGATGACGCTCGCCACGGTCGGCGCCGACGGCCGCCCGTCGACGCGCGTCGTGCTGATCAAGGGCTGCGACGCGCGCGGCATCGTCTGGTACACCAACTACGAGAGCCGCAAGGGCCGCGAACTGGCCGCACACCCGTTCGCGGCGCTGCAGTTCCACTGGGTCGATCTCGAGCGCGTGGTGCGCATCGAAGGCCGGGTCGAGAAGGTCAGCGACACCGAGTCGGACGCCTACTACCGCTCCCGACCGCTCGACTCGCGCCTCGGCGCCTGGGCCTCGCCGCAGAGCCAGGTGATCGCGTCGCGGGCGGTGCTGGTGGCCAACGCGGCGAAGGTCGGCGCGCAGTTCCTGCTGAACCCGCCGCGCCCGCCGCACTGGGGCGGCTTCCGGCTGCTGCCGGACCGCTGGGAGTTCTGGCAGGGCCGCAAGAGCCGCCTGCACGACCGGCTGCGCTACACGCAGCAGCCCACCGGGGGCTGGCTGCGAGAGCGCCTGGCGCCATAGCGCCAGGCACACATCAGAACGCGACGCGCAAACCGGCGCTGAGGCTGCGTCCCGGCAGTGGCGCCAGATCGCGCACCGTCGCCACCGAGCCGGCGTTGTAGGCCAGCCGGTCGGTCAGGTTGTCGAGCTTGACGAAGAACAGCGCATCGTTGCCGTCCCAGGCCAGCCGCTTGCTGAGGGCCAGGTTGATCAGCGTATAGCCGGCGGTGGGCTCGTCGTCGTCCGGCACGCGGTCCTGCTTCTGCGCACGCACCACCTCGCCGCGCAGCGTCCAGCCCTCGAGCCCATAGGCCGCGCCGATCTTGACGCGCAGCGGCGCGATGCGCGGCAGCGGCTCGCCGGTGCTGCGGTTGGTGGCTCTTACCGCATCGAGCTGCGCCTCCAGATCGACCGTCCGGGCGCCTTCCAGCACGCGCCAGGCGCCTTCCAGTTCGAAGCCGCTGAGCCGCGCCTTGACGCCCTGGAAGGCGTAGACCGGGAAGGCCTCGCCTTCGTCGTTGACGAAGTCCGGTTCACCGGTGCGCAGCAGCGCGATGTAGTTCGAGAAGTTGCTGACGAAGGCGCCGGCCCGCAGTCGGTCGTGCCCGGACTTCCACTCCAGTGCCAAGTCGAGGTTGCTGCCTTTCTCCTTGCCCAGTTCCGCATCACCGCGCTCGAAGGCGGCGGTGGCGATGTGCACGCCGTTGGCGAACAGCTCGTAGTTGGTCGGCGCGCGCTCGGTGTAGGTCAGGTTGCCGTTGAGCTGCCAGCCGCTGCCGAAGGCCGGGGCCAGGTCCCACACGCCGCCGACGGCCGCGCTGCCGGCCGTGTAGCGGCGGCTCAGCGCATCGCCGAACTTCGGGTCGGCGGCGCCCGCGTCGCCTTCGGACTCGATGCGATGGCGCTCGACCCGCGCGCCGAAGCTGAGGCGCGAGGCGCCTTGCAGCTTCAGCTCCTCGTGCGCGAACAGCGCGAGCTGATCGCTGGTGGTGCTGGGCACGAAGGCCTCTTCGCCCAGCGCCTCGAACCTGGCGTGCTCGGCCTGCAGGCCGAACACGCCCTTCAGGTCACCGAGCGGCGCGTGCTCGAACTCCAGCCGGCCGTCGCTGCCCTTGTTCTTGAAGGTGGTGCCCACCTCGCCGGTTCCTTCGACCTCCTGGTGCTGGTAGTCGGTGGCCTGCAGGCGCGCGCGCACGCTGCGGATCGGGCCGCCCAGGTCGCGCCACTCACCGGCCAGCGCGAACTTGTCGCGCCGCATGCGGATCAGCACGTCGTCCTCGGCCACGATGCCGTAGTCGTTGCGGTAGGTGTCGACCGACGCGCCCAGGTAGCCATGGTCCCACTGCATCGACGCACCGAGGGCGCCGCCCTTGGCATCGCTGGCCGAGTTGACGATGCGGTCGCGCCGCTCGGTGCCGCCGCCGTCGACGGGGCGGTCGAAATCGGGCACGCGCAGGTCGTCGGTCTTGCGTGCGAACACGTCGGCGTGGATCGCCAGGCCGTTGCCGCCGGCCTCGACCAGCGCGCCGGCCGAGCGCTCGCGGGCTGCGCCGCCGCCGCGCAGTTCGAGCGCACCGCCCACGCCGTCGATCGCGGCCTTGGGGATACGGTTGTCGATCGCATTGACCACACCGCCGACGGCGCTGCCGCCGTACAGCAGTGCGGCCGGGCCGCGCAGCACCTCCAGCCGTTCGACCACCAGCGGATCGATCGGCACCGCGTGGTCGAAGCTCAGCGCCGAGGCATCGAGCGTCGCCCCCGCGTTGTTGAGCACGCGGATGCGGTCGCCGTCCTGGCCTCGGATCACCGGCCGGTTGGCGTTGGGGCCGAAGTAGCTGGACGAGACGCCGGGCAGGCCCGACAGCGTCTCGCCCAGGCTGCTGCCGCGCCGGAGCACGAGGCCCGGACCGGCGAGCACGCTGTTGGGGGTGGCGATGCCGTCGCTGTCGAGCGGGTTGCCAGTGACGACCACTGGCGGCAGCGTCGTGTCCGGAGGCGGCGCGGTTTGCGCCAGCGCCAGCAGCGGCGTGCCGAGCAACGGAAGAAGGGCGGCGCGAAGCGCCTGGGAGGGGGAGCTGGGTGACGAGCGCATGCGTAGGCCCGCGAGACGCGGGCTCCATTCAGAAAGACGGGAATGAACAGCGCCGGGGCGGACCGCAGCCCGAACCGAAGCGCCGGTGGCGCAGGGCCGTTCTCAGCGGCCACGGCCGCGGACGGACACCCTGCGAACGATCGATCAGGCGATCGTCGTCGGCGGCGCGCGGGCGCGGTAGGCGAGCCGGACGGTGCCCGAGGGCAGCGTCGGCACCGGTGCCGCGAGATGGCTCGGTGGCAGCGCCGGTACGGCATCGACGCCGCCGGCGGAGGCCGCATCGCCCAGCGAGAGCTGGTCATAGAGATGACAGGCCGGCGTGCCGCGCTCGTGGCCGAACAGCGCCTCGATGCCATGCGCCGCGAATTCCCCGCCATGCACCCGGTCTTGCGCCGACGCGAGGGCGAGTGCGGCGCCCGTGCCGGGCATCGCCCCGTGCACGCTGCGGTGGGCCAGCCCCAGCACCTGAGCCCACAGCAGCGACGCGCACAGCAGCACTCCGAGCCAGAGGCGCGGGGCGGCAGGTGAACGGCGAGCGCGGGCTTTCACGGGGGCAAGGGGCCGGAGCAGCAAAGGCCCGCCAGTATGCGGCAGGCGCCCTGGATCAAACCTTGCGGCGCGACGCGAAGGTCTTCCGGAACTTCTCCACCTTGGGCGCGACCACGAAGGCGCAGTAGCCCTGCCCCGGGTGCTGGACGAAGTAGTTCTGGTGATAGGCCTCGGCCGGCCAGTAGTTGAGCTCCGGCTTCACCTCGGTCACCACCTTGCCGCGCACGCCGCCGCTGGCCTGCAGCTCGGCAATGACCTCGTGCGCGATGCGCGCCTGCTCGTCGCTGTGCGTGTAGATGCCCGAGCGGTACTGCGTGCCGACGTCGTTGCTTGGCGGTTGGGTGTGGTCGGGTCGTGCACGACGAAGAAGATCTCCAGCAGCTCGCGAAAGCCGATGCGCTGCGGATCGAACTGCACGCGGATCACCTCGGCGTGGCCAGTCTCGCCGCCGCAGACCTGCTCGTAGCTGGGGTCGTTCACGTGGCCGTTGCTGTAGCCGGACTCGACGGCGACGACGCCGTCGACCTCCTGGAACACGGCCTCGGTGCACCAGAAGCAGCCGCCGCCCAGGGTGGCAGTCTCGAGATTCGCGGAGGTGTTCATGGCTGGACTTCCTTGCAGATCGGCACGCCCCAGAGCGGAGCGCGGGGGAACGGTTGGGGGTGGCGCGTGACAAATGCCCGAACCGCAGCACTAAGACAAACCCCGGCCATCATGCCGCAGAGCGGCGCTGCCTCGGCTCTCCACAATGCGTCGTTCCGACCAACGACAACTTACATGACCGGACTCGAACCCTTCAAGCCCCTGCTCACCGCGCTGGCGCTGCCACCGGTGCCCTGGCTGCTGCTGATGCTGCTCGGTGGACGCTTGATGCTCTGGCGCCCGCGCGTCGGCCTGCTGCTGTTGCTGCTGGGTGCAGCCCTCATCTGGCTGAGCGCCTGCCAGGGCAGCGCCCACTGGCTGCAGTCGACCCTGCTGCCGGCTCCGCCGCCGCTGAGCGATGCCGATATCAGCGGCCTGAAGCCGCCCAAGGCCGAGCCCGCGCCGACGACCGCGATCCTGGTGATCGGCGGCGGGCGCATCCCGCGCGCACCGGAGTCCGGCACGGCCGACCTGCAACCTGCCTCGCTGGAGCGCCTGCGCTATGCGGTGCGGCTGTCGCGCCAGACCGGCCTGCCCCTGGCCTTCAGCGGCGGCCTCGGCTGGGGCCAGCACGACGACGGCGGCCTGTCGGAAGCCGAGATCGCGCAACGCATCGCCGAGCGCGACTTCCTGAGACCGATCAAATGGGTAGAGACCGCCTCGCGCGACACACGCGAGAACGCGCGGCTGAGCGTGAAGCAGCTGCACACCGCCGGCGTGCGCCACATCGTGCTGGTGACGCACGCCTGGCACATGCCGCGCGCGCTGCGCGCCTTCCGGCAGGAGGCCGGTGAGTCGATGCAGATCACCGCCGCACCGATGGGCTATTTCGTGCCGGCCGACCGCGGCGTGCTCGAGTGGCTGCCGAGCAGCGCCGGATTCGGGGAAGTGCGCGTGGTGCTGCGCGAACTGCTGGCGCGCGGCGTCGGCTACTAGATCAGGACGCCAAAAAGCAGAAACCCCTCTCAACCATCACGGCGAGAGGGGTTAGGTGGCAGCACCACCTTTGGAGATCCGGAGGAATAGGGTCCGGGGCTCCTGGTACGCAGAGACTGCGTCCTGAGATTTACCTGCGTTGCAGGCCCCTGAAGACTAGGCGCCCGGCGGGCTGGATGCAAACCGCGAGGCTCTATGACTCGGGCGCTCCTGATTGCCGCCCGATGGCCCGTGGGCTTCCTCAGCGCGAGCCGGTCGCCGGCATCAACGCCTCGACGATGGCCGCTACCCGCTGCTCGACCGCTGCATCCATCCGGATCGGCCGGCCCCATTCGCGCGCAGTCTCGCCGGGCCACTTGCTGGTGGCGTCCAGCCCCATCTTGCCGCCCAGGCCCGAGACCGGCGAGGCGAAGTCCAGGTAGTCGATCGGCGTCTGGTCGACCAGCGTGGTGTCGCGCACCGGGTCCATGCGCGTGGTGATCGCCCAGATCACGTCCTGCCAGCTGCGGATGTCGACGTCGTCGTCGGTGACGACGATGAACTTGGTGTACATGAATTGGCGCAGGAAGCTCCACACGCCGAACATCACCCGCTTGGCGTGGCCGGGGTAGCTCTTCCTGATGCTGATGATCGCCATCCGGTAGCTGCAGCCTTCGGGTGGCAGATAGAAGTCGGTGATCTCCGGAAACTGCTTTTGCAGGAGGGGCACGAACACCTCGTTCAGCGCCACGCCCAGCACGGCGGGCTCGTCGGGCGGCTTGCCGGTGTAGGTGGAGTGATAGATCGGATCGCGGCGGTGGGTGATCCGGTCGACCTGGAACACCGGGAACCAGTCCTGCTCGTTGTAATAGCCGGTGTGGTCGCCGAACGGGCCTTCGAGCGCATGCAGGTAGCCGCCGCGTTCTTCCAGCGGCACGCCGTGGGCGCTGGTGCCCCGGTACCCCGGTGCCGCGACCGGGATGTGCCCCTCCAGAACGAACTCGGCGCCGGCCGGGACCTGCAACTTCACATCGCCCTCGCCCACACCCGAATCGACCACCTCGGTCCGGCTGCCGCGCAGCAGGCCGGCGAACTGGTATTCGCTCAGGCTGTCGGGCACCGGCGTCACGGCGCCCAGGATCGTGGCCGGGTCGGCCCCCAACGCCACGGCGATCGGGAAGGGCTGGCCGGGGTGGGCCAGCGCGAAATCGCGGAAGTCGAGCGCGCCACCGCGGTGGGCGAGCCAGCGCATGATGGTCTGCCGCGGCCCGATGACCTGCTGGCGGTAGATGCCCAGGTTCTGGCGGCTGCGCGGTGCCGGCACGGACTGCGGTCCGCGCGTGATCACCAGGCCCCAGGTGATCAACGGACCGGCATCGTCCGGCCAGCAGGTCTGCACCGGCAGCGTGGCGAGGTCGACATCCGCGCCCTCCAGCACCACCTCCTGGCAGGGCGCGCTGCGCACGCGCGCGGGCTTCATGTCCCACAGGGCCTTGCCGAGTTGCACCAGCCGACCGGCGTCCTTCAGGCCCTTCGGCGGCTCCGGCTCCTTCAGGCTGGCGAGCAGACGACCCACTTCGCGCAACTCGGAGGCGTCTGCCGCCCCCATGCCGAGCGCCACCCGGCGCGGGGTGCCGAACAGGTTTGTCAAGACCGGAATTTTGTAACTGACTCGATCCGATACCGGATGTTCGAACAGCAGCGCCGGGCCGGCACGGCGCAAAAGCAAGTCACTGACCGCTGTCATCTCAAGCCGCGTGGAGACTGGCTCCGCGATGCGGCGGACTTCCCCTTGCTGCTCCAGGCCGTTCAAGAACTCGCGCAGATCCCGGTATTTCATACTTAATGGCTATTAAGGATCAGTTTGATAGTCTTGACTGGTTATTTAAAGCCTTCCTACACTCCGGCCCGTTCCCGTGAGGGATAACCCGCCCCGTCGGCGCGGACCCTGAATACAGGGTGGCGCCGACGCGGTGACGGGCGAATTATCGCCGTGGGGTTCGTGCTCGATGCGAAGCCCGGCGCTCTTTGAAAGGAGAGGCATGACAGCACTCCCATCCCACCAGTCGCTGCGCCATCTGGCCGCGGCGCTGGGCCGCCCGGTGGCGGTGTTCTTCAAGGATGCAGGCCACGGCCTGCTCGAGGTCTGCCACAACTCGCTCGCACTGGTGGGCCTGGTGGTGGTGGCCCTGTCGCTGTTCTTCGCCGGCCGTGCCGACCTGCGGCACACGCTGGAAGAGCACGCGCTCGGCTGGTTGCAGAACCGGCAGGTGGCCCGTGTGGAAGCCGACACCTCCCTGGCCGGCCTAGCGGCCGCCCTGGTCGAGCGCGACGCGGTGGCGCGGGCGACCGCGGCCGACCCGAGCAACCTCGACCGCCAGCAGGCCGCGGTGGCGTCCTGGCTGGCGCGCCGCTACCGCGTCGCGCCGGAACCGGTGAGCCGCCTGGTGCAGGAAGCCTGGCAGGTTGGGCAACGGGCCAAGCTCGACCCGACGCTCATCCTGGCGATCATGGCCATCGAGTCGAGCTTCAATCCGTTCGCCCAGAGCCCGGTCGGCGCGCAGGGCCTGATGCAGGTGATGACCCGCGTCCACGACGACAAGTACGAGGCCTTCGGCGGCAACCACGCGGCCTTCGATCCGGTGACCAACCTGCGCGTCGGCGTGCAGGTGCTGAAGGAATGCATCGCGCGCGCCGGCAGCCTGGAGGGCGGCCTGAAGTACTACGTCGGCGCGGCCAACCTCGCCGACGACGGCGGCTACGCCGGCAAGGTGCTGGCCGAGCAGAGCCACCTCCGCTCCGTGGCGGCAGGCCGCAACGTCGCGGTCACGGCTCCGATCATCGTGGCGCCGACGGCTCTGCCGGTCGCGGCACCCGCAGAGGCCGCCGCATCCGCGGCGCCGGCGGCGGCGGCGAGGAGTCG
>NZ_AZSN01000090.1:0-15427 GCF_000576225.1 Methylibium sp. T29-B
CAGGGCCTCGTCGACGGCGCCGCGAAGGCGCAGCTGAGCACCGGCGATCTCGATCTCGATGACGCCGGGGCGCGAGTTCCGGTTGACGGCGGGGGCGTCGGGCACCGGCGGTTCGTCGGTCGCGGCAGCGGTCTCGGGGATCAGGCAGACCGGCAGCAGCGTCGCTGCGGTCGATGCGGGCGCCGCCATCGCCATCGCCCTGAGGTGCTCACGTCGCCACTTGAACAGGAGATTGGCGTTGATGCCGCCCTTCATCGCGATGGCCGAGACCGACGCGTCTGGGAGCAGGCTCTGCGCGATCAGCTCGTCCTTGAACGCCCGTTCGTGTTGTCGCCGGCTTCGCCGCGATCCTCCTGTTTGATCCTTCATGGTGTGCACCATCTCCGTTGGTGCACACCATCAAGCGGATGCGCACTCCATCAGAGAAGATGCTGCCGGCTGGCGACGCCGGGGGCAATGACGGGGTCGGTCGGACTATTACGGTGCTCAGCGCAAGCTGAACGGCGCAAAGGCACTCGTCGGACTGACTGGAGCCTCCCTCGCGGAGGGAGGCTGGAGGGTGCGGTCGAACAAGCTGGAGCTCCCTCTCGGAGGGGGCTCGGTGGAGCGGTGCGTAAGGCCGCAGGCTAGGAGGCTGCGCGGCTTCTGCCGCGCGGACTCCTAGTGTCGTGAGTTAGAAGTTCGCAGACAAAACCTCTCGAGGCTGGCGAGGATGTCATCAGCGCTCTTGGACCAGACGAACGGCTTGGGATCGGCGTTGTTAACGTTGACGTAGTGCTTGATGGCTTCTTCGAGTTGGCGTGTCGAGCGGTGTGTGCCGCGGCGGATGTAGCGCTGGGTGAGCGTGGCGAACCAGCGTTCGACCTGATTGAGCCAGGATGCCGAGGTGGGCGTGAAGTGGACGTGGAATCGCGGGTGCCGCGCGAACCAGGCCTTGATCGACGGGGTCTTGTGGGTGCCGTAGTTATCCATCACCAAGTGGATGTCCAGCATCGTCGGCACATTGGGGATTATTGGAAGACCACTGACACCAGATGCGCGACACCGCCGTCTGCGTCAGCCCAACCTCGCGCGCCATGGTGCGGGTGCTCCAGTGCGTGGCGCCGTCCGGCACGGACTCCAGTGTCTTGGCGATCACGGCGTCGACTCTCGCGTCATCGATCGTTCGCGGCGCACCCGAACGCGGCGCATCCAACAGGCCATCCAGCCGATGCTCCACGTACCGAGCGCGCCACTTGCCCACCGTCTGCGGCGTGACCCGCTGCTGCGCGGCGACGACCTTGCTGTCCTGCCCGTCCGCGCAGGCCAGCACGATCCGCGCGCGCAGGACCAGCGCCTGCGCCGTCTTGCGTCTGAGCGTCAGCGCAACCAACTCGTCGCGCTCAGGCTCGGTCAGCACCAGTTCGGCCTTGGGTCTTCCTCGCATCGCCGCCTCGTCGTGTGCACACGGTACACGACAGAGCGGCGGCGCCTCAAATAGTTCAATGAACTTCTAAACTAACTCACGACACTAGAGCAGCAGCCCCTTG
The DNA here is from genome assembly GCF_000576225.1 of Methylibium sp. T29-B. NCBI lineage: Bacteria > Pseudomonadati > Pseudomonadota > Betaproteobacteria > Burkholderiales > Sphaerotilaceae > Methylibium > Methylibium sp. T29-B. Next base: position 1,530 of record NZ_AZSN01000090.1, read on the forward strand.
CGCTCGAGGTGCTTGTTGACCGCCTCGAAGATGTCCTCGGCCAGGTCATTGGCTTCCAGCAGGTGGCGGAAGTTGAGGATGGTGGTCTCGTCGGGGATCGGCTCGCTCAGGCTCAGGTTGGCGAAGGCGCGCAGCCCTCGTACAGCGCCTCTTCCATCGCTGGGTCGCTCAGCGCGAACCAGTTCTGCATCAGGTGCGCGCGCAGCATCGACGCCAGCAGGTAGGGAGGACGGACGCGACCGGCCGCCGGGTAGTGCGGCTCATCAGGTCGAGCAGCGCCTTCCAGGGGACCATGACTTCCATCTCGGCCAGGAACACTTCGCGCCGCGTCTTCTTGCGTTTGCCGGCGTACTCCGCATCCGACAAACTGATCTGACCCATCGTGCTGCTCGCTCCTTGCGCGGCTCAACGATCACCCGGCGCGGTCGGTGGACTTGTTCAGACCTGCCCGAGAGGTTGAACCGCTGCCGCCCTGAGTCGTCTCTTGGTTGATGTCGCCAAAAGACAGCCATGCTTTTATCTGAGGCCGCCAAAGACATCCCCTGTGGTGCTGGCTAGACTGCCGTACAGGGTGTCCGTATGGGCCTCTCTATGGCAACAAAGGAGATCGTCAGATGACCACCAACGAACGTCGAGGCGCTGCACCTGCCGCCGCACAAGGCGCACCGTACAGCGGCTACCTGCTACGCGGCCTGCAGAACGCGGCGCCCACGAGCGAAGACATCATGCGCACCGGGCCGGGCACCCCGATGGGTGAGTACATGCGTCGGTACTGGCAGCCGGTGTGCTTGTCGCAAGAGCTGACCGATGTTCCGAAGGCCATCCGGATCATGCACGAGGACTTGGTGGCGTTCAGGGATCGCGAAGGCAATGTCGGCGTGCTGCACCGCAAGTGCGCCCACCGCGGGGCTTCGCTCGAATTCGGGATCGTGCAGCAACGCGGCATCCGCTGCTGCTATCACGGCTGGCAGTTCGACGTTAACGGCAAGCTGTTGGAGGCGCCTGCGGAACCTGCCGACTCCCGGTTGAAGGACACCGTCTGCCAGGGCGCCTACCCGGCATTCGAGCGCGACGGCCTCGTGTTCGCTTACATGGGGCCGCCGGACAGAAAGCCGAAGTTCCCTGTCTTTGATGGCTACGTTTGGCCACGCGGCACCCGCCTGATCCCCTTCTCCAACGTGTTCGACTGCAACTGGCTGCAAGTTCACGAGAACCAGATCGATCACTATCACACCGCCTTGCTGCACAACAACATGACCGTGGCTGGCGTGAATTCCAGTATCGCGGATGGTGTGACGCTGCAGGGGGGCTTCGGCGAGATGCCCGTGATCGACTGGCATGCAACCCACGGTGGGAACGGCATCATCTTTACCGCCGGACGACGCCTTTCGGACGACACTGTCTGGATTCGCATCTCGGAGTTGGCGCTCCCCAACTTCATGCAAAACGCCGCTATCGTGGCAGCAGCACCGCAACGGCACTCAGGCCCTGCTATGTCGCGCTGGCAGGTTCCGGTCGATGATCAACACTCGATTGCCTTCGGTTGGCGACACTTCAACGATGAGGTCGATCCGAACCACAATGGAAAGGAAGAACAGTGTGGGGTCGACAAGATCGACTTTCTCATCGGGCAGACTCGGCATCGAAGCTACGACGAGATGCAGCGCGCTCCGGGCGACTACGAAGTCATCGTGAGTCAAGGGCCCATGGCCATCCACAGTCTCGAGCACCCGGTCGATCGGATGTGGGGGTCTACATGTACCGATCGCAACTGCGCGATGCCATTGCTGGAAAGCTGCCGCCCGACCCGGTGTCTGCACGAGCTGAAGCCGGCCGTGAGGAGACCTTGCCGCGATACACCTCCGACACCAGGCTCAAGATCCGCCGCAACGCCGACAATGAGAAGGACAAGGAAGCCATTCGTAAGGCGGCACACGAGGTCTTCGTGTTCCTGAAAGAATGCGATGAACTGCCACGGGAGCAGCGAAAAGCGCACGTCTTGGGGCGGCTGGACGAAATGGAGTCCAGATTGTGAGCGCCCAACGGCCGGGGCACTTCGACCACCCCTTGTGGATGCTCCGAGGGAAGTGGCGGGGCCACGCCCCTCCAGAGCTGGGTTGTGCGGTGCTGGGAAGCGAAGGCGGCGCTCAAGCCCCCATTCCCTTGGCCAGTCAGCCGTAACAACGTAGAAGCCCTTTCCAGGGAATCGGCATGTATCAACTAGGGTCCGCAGACAAGTACCCGAAGACAGCGTTGCGACTGCGGGTGCGGCAGATCACCTACCAGGCAATCGGCATCAATGCCTACGAGTTCGCATCCGAAGACGGCAGCGAGCTGCCCGAGTTCACTGCGGGAGCGCATGTGGACTTGTATTTCCGGGATGGGCGGATAAGGCAGTATTCGCTGTGCAACGACCCTGACGATCGGCGGCGCTATCTGATTGCGGTGCTTCGCGAAGACAACGGCCGCGGAGGGTCTGTCGCCATCCACGAGCGCGTGCACACGCAGCGGCTGGTTGCTGTCGGACGGCCTCGCAACAACTTCCCGCTGGTGGAGGGGGCGCCGCACCACATTCTGCTTGCGGGCGGTATTGGCATCACGCCGATGAAGGCGATGGTTCACCGGCTCGAGAAGCTCGGTGCCGACTTCGTGCTGCACTACTGCGCCAAGTCGCGTGCACACGCCGCGTTCCACGAGGAGTTCGAGCCGCTGGCGGCCAAGGGCGCGTGGTCATGCACTACGACGGCGGCAATCCGGCCAACGGACTGGATATCGCCGTGCTGCTGCGCCGCTACGAGCCCGGATCGCAGCTGTACTACTGCGGTCCGCAGGGGTTTATGGCGGCATGCGCGCGGGCCAGTGCGCATTGGCCCGCAGACGCCGTGCACTGCGAGTATTTCGTCGGCGCACCGGCGGTGCCCGCGGAGGAAGTCCCGGACATCGGCAGCGAGGCGCTGGCGCTCGGGTTCCAGCTGAAGATCGCCAGCACGGGTGTGGTGCTGACTGTACCCAACGACAAGTCGATCGCCCAGGTACTCGGAGAGCACGGTGTCGAAATACCGATGTCCTGCCAGAGTGGGCTGTGCGGGACCTGCAAGGTGCGCTACTTCTCCGGGGAGGTCGACCATCGGGACTACGTGCTGAACGCCGAAGCGCGCACGCAGTTCCTGACCACTTGCGTCTCGCGCTCGCACGGCGCGCTGCTCGTCCTCGACCTGTGACCGGCGCACTGGACCACGCAGCCATGAGCGACAAAGTGAGCGTTTCGCCGCTGAATCCGCAGCGCGCCGACAGGCATCGCCGGCTGCCGCTCGAGGGGGCGGTGAACTTTCGCGATCTGGGCGGTTATCCGGTGGGTGACGGGCGGCGGACGCGGTGGCGCTGCCTGTTCCGCTCGGACTCGCTGGCAGCGCTCACCGGCCGGGATCTGGAACTCGTTGCCGCGCTCGACCTTTACGGCGTGATCGACTTCCGCGTCGCCAACGAGCGCGCGACCCACCCGAACCGGCTGCCGGCCGGTGCAATCCCGAGGATCGCGCAGCTCGGCTTCTGGCCGCAAGGTGTGGCGGAAATGCTGGAGGAGTTGCGGGAACTGCGCATCGACGCCGCCGGAGTCGAGCGGGCCGTCACCGGGCACTACCGACTCTACCCGCTGCATCATTGTGCCGAGTACCGGAGCATGCTCGAAGCGGTGGAGGAGGCGGCGGGGCGGCCGATGCTGATCCACTGCGTGAGCGGCAAAGATCGCACGGGTTTCGGCGCGGCCGTTATCCTGATGGCGCTCGGCGCGTCGAGGTCGGTGATCGTCGAAGACTACCTGCTGACGAACGCCCATCGCCGCGACATCGGCCACCTGATGCCGCCCGGAACCCCAGCCTCAGTAGCAGAAGTGTTCACGGCCGCCAAACCAGCTTACATCGAGGCAGCTTTCGAGTCGATCGAATCCGCCTTCGGTGACGTCGACAACTACCTCACACGCGGTCTGGGTTTCGACGCGGAGCGCCGCCGCAGGCTGCGCGATCAGCTCACCGAGCCGGCTGCCGCGCCCTCTGCTGCGTGAGAGAGGTGGGGGGCTCTTCAGCCCTCGCCAGCGTCGGCGTCCGCCGAGCGCGTCGCGAAGTCGTGCATCAGCAGCGCGAGGTCGACCGACATCCGTTCCCGGTGCCGACGAAGGTCCACCCCCGTCAGCTCCTCGAACTGGACCAGGCGGTAGCGGACCGTCTTCTCGTGGACAAACAGCTGTTGCGCAGTGAGTTTCAGCGAGCAGTCGTTGTCCAGATATGCGCGAATCGTCTTGGCAAGGACGCCGTGGTGGGCCGAGTCGTACTTGAACATCGGACCCAGGATGCGGTTGATGAACTTGCGCAGATCCCGACCATCGGCGATTTCGCTGCCCTGCAGCAGCAGTGTCAGGACGCCCAGGTGCTCGTGGATCACCACCGGGTTCTTCGGCGTCCCCAGTTTCGCAACCGCGAGCGCCGCACAGCGGGCCTCGTGGTTCGCGCTCGGCAGTTGCGACGGCGACTCGCACGGAGCGCTGACGCCCCAGAAGGTCCTCACCCCGTCCTTCGCAAGGATCTCCTCGTGCAGCGATTTGAGCACTCGGGTCGCGCGAGCGGCGTCCAGGGCGGAGACGATCGCCACCACCAAGTCGCCTCGGGAGGCGATCAGCTTCAGTGACACCGAGCTCAGTGCGCGCTCGCAGGCTTCGTGCACGGCACGTTGCTTGCGCTCCATCATGTCCATGTTCCAGCCTTCGCCTCGCGCGGTTTCAGCCAGCCCGTCGATGGTGCCGTGGACGACTCGGTGGGGCCCTGCAGGTCGATGTGGAAGTCCGTCAGCCGATCGAGCGCGGACTGCCTGATCGGCGGCGTGCCCTCGAGCAGGTCCCACATCAACGCTCCAAGCGCGGACGCGCGGGCCTGACTGGCCGAGCGCTGTTCGAGACAGTAGAGCGCGCTGGCGACGGCGGCCTGACGAATCGCGGCTTCCTGGATGTCCCCGGGCGCGGTCGGCGAAAGCGCGCATACCCAGCCGATGCGGTCACCGCCGGCGACGATCGGCCGCAGCGAAAGCCAGGCATCCTGCCATCGCGCGGTCGCGGTCGTGCTGTTGGCGTGCCCGGGCAACTGCTGGCTGGCGGTCTCCACCCTCACCAGCCAGGCGGCACCCGCGACACACGTCGGATAGGCCGCCATGACCCCGAAATCGGCGCCCAGGATGGCGACCTCCGCCGCCGCGTGGCGGGCCACGATCCGCGCAATCGCGGCAACCCCGCCGCCTTCGAGCAGCGCCCCGATCAGGTCATCCTGAAGCCGGGCGGACAGCTGCACGAACTCGTGCTGCCGGCACAGGTTCTCGTTGATCTGCGTCAGCTGCCGCATGGCGGCCTTCTGGCTCTCGTACAGCCGGGCGTTCTGGATGGCGATCGTGGTCAGGTTGGCCAGCGCGGCCAGACGCTGGACGTCCTGGTCGGTGAACGGTACGTTGCGCCTGCGCCAGACCTCGAGGACGCCGATCACCTCCCCGCGGGCGTGCAACGGCGCGCCCACGGCGCAGCGGATGTGCTCGTCACGTGCGAGCCAGAAGAAGTCGCGGTTGAGTTCTTCGCTGGCGAGGTAGTCATCGACCTTCCAGGGGCGCGCGGTATCGAGGACGCGGCCGGCGAGCCCCTGGCCTCGCTTCATCCTGAGCCGGTCGATGTCCAAGGTGTCGTTGCCCACGCAGCTGCGCATGACGAGATCGTCGCCGTCGCGCAGGAACACCCCGCCGATGTCCGCGGCGAGAAGCCGGGTCGCCTCTCGCGTGATCGAGAACATGACCTCGTCCAATTCGGCCGCAGACAGGATGCGTTTGGCGATCTGCTGCAGGCTGCCGATCTCGTTTATCGCGTCGAACGTGACGCGGTACTGAGTTGCCGCCGTGAGTGCCAGGTCGAAGCCGATCGCCAGCGAGCGCAGCATGACGGCGCGGTCCGCCTCGATGACCTGGCGATCGGTCAGGACGCCCACGTCCGGCTTCACGGAGATAAAGGCGCCGATCCCAGGCAGGACGACGATGTCGCGCGACATCGGGATCGTTGCCGGAATTTCGGCGGCTCGATCGCCCAGTCGGGAAACACGGGTGCTGGCGCAGTGCCAGCCAGTACCGCTGCGTTCAATGACGATCGCATCGTGCCCGCCGAGCACTGCGGCGAAGCGCTCCGCCGCGACCTCCTTCAGACCCTGCTCGGGCCCGAGCGCGGCGCCGGCCATCGCACCCAGCGCCTCGCCGAGCACGCCGATCGACTCGACGGCTGGCGCCGGTTCGCCAGCCGTTGTTGGCTGCGAGATGACTACCAGGTGTCCGCTGCGCTTCGCCTTGTGCATCGCATCCCCTACACTAGCGGACAGGAGGCCGCTCGAGGATCGCCTCGATATCCTCGTGCGGGCGAGGAATCACATGCATGGCGCGTACCTTGCCCACGCTTCGAGCGGCGGCGGCGCCGGCCTCGATGGCCGCCTGCACCGCCGCCACCTCGCCGCGGACGATCACGGTGATGATGCCGCCGCCCGGCTGCTGCGCCGTCTGCAGCGTCACGTTCGCCACCTTGACCATCGCATCGGCAGCGTACATGCCGGCCGTCTTGCCAATGGTTTCGACGAATCCCAAGGCCGTTCCGTGTAAGCCGCCACTCATGATGCTGCCCTCCATGACGCGCTGCGCACCGTGCCATTGTAGGCAAGTCTCCGCTGAGGCGGAGCCGCTGAACGGCAGTCCAGCGGCACCTCCGGCGCGGACCTGGTCATGTCGTGTCGCGTGGCTTGGCAAGCACGGTAAGGATGTCCTCGTGAAACTCGAACCAGACGTTGTGGACCGAGTCGACGGTCGGGTTGCAGACGTAGTCGCGCTCTCCTGCGTCGACGCGCTCCATGCTACGTTCGAGCCGGCTCACATAGCTCTCATAGCGCGGTACGAGCGGCATGAGCCGCAAGATGTCCTTGGCCAGTCGCTCCGCACCCTGAACGACGCGTTGTTCACTGCGATCCGATCCGTCACTCTCTTGCCATTCGGTGACTGCAGCGACGAAGCGCACATTGAGCGACTCGAAGCCGCGGTACCAATCGGTCAACGCAGCATTGGACCGCAAGCTCGCATAAGTTTCGGTGTAATACGTCTTCACTTGGGCGATTCCATCTTCCAGGACCATCACACCGTCAGAACCCATGTCCATCAGCCAGCCCTGTTCCGTCGCAACCGCGAAGATGTGCGCAACGTCATCCGATGCGACGCCGGTCATCTCACTGACCTGCGTCCCAGTGGCTACCTTCTTCAGGTAGACCGCATTGAGTACAAGGAAGTCTGTTTCCGTAAGCATTTTCAACTGCCGGCCCCACGTGAACCGAGGCCGTTGCTCCTTAGTGTCTTTGTTTGCAAAGGTAGCGGGGACGACCGCGAATTGCACCCGCGCCGTCCCCGCCTGCCACCAGGAGTCTACCCAAGCGTCGAGCCGGGCGACTGGTCCGCGGCTGGCTGACTTGCTCCTGCCTTGATGTCCATCTTCGCGTAGACGCGCCCCAGTTTCCCATCGCACTCCATCAGCAGCGGGGTACCGTCCGGGATGGCTCCAATACCTTCCAGCTTCAACGTCATGACGATCGGCACTCGGAAATTCCGACCCACGATGCCGAGGTGAGACTCGGGTGTCCCCCATAGGTGATGATGCCGGCTGGCTTCTTATAGAGCAACGGCGCGACGAAGGTGGTGGTACCACCCGGGGTCACTACGATGGTCTCTTTGATCTTCTGCGCATTGCCCATCAACGCGATCATCTGCTTAGGGTCCGTCACATTCAATGCGACGCCCTTGTGTCGGCCGACCGGCACGACATTGTAGCCTTGGCCGATATACCGGTAGCCTTCAATCTCTTTGACAGTTTCGTCACTCATTTAAGCGTCTCCTGGTGCGGTTTTAGATGTCCATCTTTGCCAAGCCACTTTCTTCGGGCGACAGGAACAACCACGGCATCACAGGCTCCTGGGGCGGGTAAAGGAAGATGACTTCCTTCAGGCGCAGCGGGAAGTCGTCCTGCTTGAGGGTCGTCCATTCCCAGTCTTCCCACTTGACCTTGGCGGGCTCCTTACGCAGTTCATCGATGTCGAGCACGGCCAACTCCTCTGCGCTGTACCAAGGTGGGTACTTGCCCTTGTAGTAGTCCACGTAGCACAGGAACTCATCGCCCTTCGACTCGACGCAGACAATGACGCACTGAGCGTAGAACCCTGCATTGGCTCGAATGAAGTACTTCGTTTCCTTGTTGAGCCAATCCTCGAACTCATCGGAGGTCTTGAAATCGACGCTCAGCTTCCACTCTTCGTGGGACCAGCTGAACCGCTTGTCGTCATCCTTCTTCACTTTGATTTCAGCCATGGCTGCTCCTTTCGGCGGGTCGCCGGCTAGTCAATTGTTGATCTCGTACCTGCCAAACTTGGTTCCTCTGCAGCGGAACCCCGGCAACTGCGGGGGGGCGCGCCCAGCCCGGCCGTCGCCTTGCGCTGGACTTCCGCTGCCCTTGAATACCCCTTGAGGAAGTACTCCATGCTCGTCTGATCCATATCCCAGAAACCCATCGAAGCGGCCTCGGCCTCAAGGTCATGGGCGCGCACATACGGGAGCGAGGCGCCCACATAGGTCCAATTGCCTTCGAGGATTTTGTCGAACTTGGGCTTCATCGCAAGATATGAATACATCCGCTCAACGGCTGCCTCGATCTTCTGGATGTGCGTTCCCAGTTCGCTCAGCGGTATCCGCGTCGAGGTGCCACGGGGATAGTCCTCATCCCGCTGGAACACCGCGACTTCCAAGAGCGCACTATCTTCGTAGTCGGGAGGATCGGCGAACAGCGTACCGGTGTTGTAGATGGAGAACATCTTCAACTTCCCGTTCTTTCGGTCGCGCATCATCTTCTTCTTGTCGAACGTCAGCACGAGCGAGTACGAGAACGGGAGATCTCCCACGACATACGTCCAAGGATAGGCTTTCTCATTGACAAAACAGTCTCTGACGATCATCAGTCGATCGCCCAGGTCATAAGGACCGGTGTCGCCAAGACCCAAGCGGTTGTCGTAGTGATCGAGAAAGCCCATTAGCTGAACCAGCGAATTGAACTGACCGACCGTCGCGCGGAGTTCCGGATCATTCAGAGGCTCAACCTGATTGCCAAGATCCTCCACGACATCCTGATCAAGCACTTGCAGCGTATACCCCAGGTCCATAACCGCCGGCTTCCTTTGTCGCATGTAGCCCTCAAAGACGGTTCGCCAGAAGCTATAGATGATGCGCAGATTGTCGAGATAGTCGTTCGGTCCAATCAGTCCGCCGTCAATCAGGAAGAGCCTCCCGAACAGCGCAATACCACAGCCCCACTGGATGTTGCACGGCGTGATAGTCTTGATACCAAATTGCCGATGGCCCGAACTGCAAGTCGCCCGGATGCCTTCCATCCCGACCTTCTCGCCCAGCCACATGTAGAGCCATGGGTGCTGCAGGAAGGTGGTCTGGAATGACAGCATCTCGTATTCGGCACGCGGAATCAGCGGATTCACGCCCTCTGTGCCCCGTCTGGCCAGCAAGTCGGCCACATACCAAGAGTTGTGTTTCGCCCACTTGACTGTCTCCTCAAGGGGCATCAGTTCAAGACCCTTCATCTGCTATTCTCCTTAGAAGGTACTCGGCTTTCACTGTTCGGGGATGGCCGGCAGCCGCGATCGGCCACCCCGTTTGCCTGTTGGCGTGCCACGGCAAGCGGTCCGGGGGGCGCCCGGCACCGCTCGACGCCGCGTGCGCGCCTCATGACCGACTGCGCACGACACGGCGCAATGCACCCAACAGTTCGGCATCCACGCCGCTGGCCAGCCGCGGCGGCGGCAGCCGCACGCCGGTGGTGGAGCCAGTGGTCGCGGCGCAGGCGGCCGGCGGCCTGCAGGTCGGTCGAGGCGGCCCCCGACGCCGTGGCGTCGGCCATGCTGCCGCATGCCGGACCGCGGCAGTCCTCGGGACGCAGCCATGCGACGAACTCCTGCGGCCACAGCGCCACCTCCTTCGCGCCGGCGTCGAGCAGTTGGCGCTCGCTGTGCGTGCCCCAGGCCACACCAACGGTGGCGATGCCGACTTCCTTGGCCTCGGCGACGTCGCCGACGGTGTCGGTGACCAGCACGCAGTCGGACGATTCGAGCTCGTCGTCGCCGGTCGGTTCCTCGCGGTATGCCGGGCTGCAGCAGCGCTGCGCGGCGTAGCGATAGTCACCGAGGAAGCGGCGCATCGACTCGGACTTCCTCGGCTGGAGCTCGGCGGAGAACACGTGCGAGAAGCAGGTTGCGATACCGGCGTCGACGAGGATGCGCCGTATGGCCTCGATGCCGTTGGTCGACAGCACTGCCAGCGTGCGGTGCGGCGCCAATGCGCTGACCACATCGACCATGCCGGGAATCATCGCCGGCCGGTAGCGCGTGCGCAGCAGATCCATGAAGTAGCGCTTGACCGCCTCGAATCGGCGGCTGTCGGGGCGCAGCCGCGCCAGCGATCGAAGAAGTTGCCCTCGAAGATCTTGAAGAATGCCTCGCGCGTGTCAATGCCGAGGGCGAACTCGCGGTTCGTCTCGGCAAACAGCTCCCACGATGCGGCGCGCGTGTCCACCAGGGTGCCGTCCATGTAGAACAGAATGGCGCGAGGCATGGCTGCGGCGACGCTCAAAGCGGTTTGGACGGCCGCAGCGTCGAAGAAGAGCTGTTCAGCGCGTTCAGAACCGGCAGCTCGATGAAGTCCATCACCTCGCCGTAGCCGCGCTGAGTGCCGCAGGTCCATTCGCTGAGCGTGTTGAAGCCGATGCTGTTGGGCACGTAGACCCACGGCATGGTGGTCAACGTGCGCCCGTTCATTTCCCACACGCGATCCGCGCTGTCAGTGAGCCGCAGCGCGATAGTCTCGGGATAACGCTCCTGCTTGCGCACCGTCTGCCCGGCGCCGGCCTTCAGACCGAACACTTTGCCGCGCTCCAGCACGTAACCGTGCGCCAGCCACAGCTCGCGCCCGTTGTCGCGCGCCGGGTCGAAACCCAGGATCGCGTGAATCGCCAAGTCCCTCGAGAAGTGGCCGTGCAGCCAGCTCATCGCCGGTGCGCCGCGCTCAGGCCGTGGACCCCAGCTGTGATCCATCGTCGACACGCAATCGATCGGTACCTTCCGTCCGCGGATGGTCACGCTGCCGGTGAATACGCCGGTCTGGTCGAAGTGCCCGTTGTACGCCGTGCCCCAGGCGAACTTACCTTCGCGCGAGGCCGAGGCGCACATCGGTCCATCGCCGGGTCGTGGATGTCGAAGCCCGGCATCAGCGCCTCGTAGCGCACGTCGATGCGCGTTTCCTGCCCGTCGTCGTAATGGATCTGCCAGACGCGGTTAGGCTCGAGGCAGCGCACGTGCAGGCCGTTGCTCAGCCTGTAGTCCCGCAGGTTGCGTGGTTGCGGGACGGGGATGGCCGAACGCATGTCGCAGAAGTCGGCCTCCCAGTGCGTCACCGTGCGCCGGGAGTTGATGCAGACGGACGACGTCACCGTTCCGAGGTTGGTGCGAAACAGCGCGTAGACGCCGACGTTCAGGTGCTCTTCGGCGTTGTAGAAACCGAAGTAGTTGGTCTCGGCCCAGGCCGGGTGCGCTGGGTCGGGCGGGTGGAAGTCTGCATCTTCGTCGCGAATCACGCTTGTCTCCTGCACTCCGGTGCACCGGAGGTCGCTTTAGTAGGAGAACTCTAAGGGGCGGCGAAATAGGCGCCTATGGCCGCGGCGGACAAATCGGCGCAGTAGCAACTGTCCAGCCCGGCCAACGAATTCGCCGTTCGTGGGGCATACCCTACAACGTTCTTGAAGCTCGCGCAGGTACGGGGCACCGTCGTCGCGTCGATCAAGGCCACAAGGGCCTGGCCCCGCACAAGCTGCTGCTGCAGTCGGTCGCAGCCTCGGATCCGCTCGGCGAGTCGGAGCCCCAAGGTGCTGCGCCGCAGCAGATGCATGTCGCCGTTGACCTGGCCAGAGCCGGAGTTGGCGAAGTCGTGCTGGTCGTGCGCGGCAGCTCCGCGCGAGTCGAGCGCGACGGGCAGTCAGTGCCGAACGACGCCGCCGTCGTCGCCATCGTCGATTCGGTGCAGTTGGATGGCCGAACCACTTTCGTCAAACCCTGAAGACGCGGCGCAGCCCGGCTGGTGAACTCTGGCCCCTGGGGTGATCAGCATGGCCGGGGTGCTCGACGCGGCTCGTTTCTGCTCGCTGGTCGGACTCAGCGGCCGCGCCAAGCCACAGGAAGTTCGTCCGTTGGCGCTCGGCAGTCACGGGCCCGAGATGGTGATCCCGTTGAGCCAGGCATGTGTCGGCGATCGACCACTCGAGTCACTGCTCGACGCCGACACCCAGCGCGCCATCATCGAGCGCAGAGCCGGCTCCGCTCGTTTGAACAGGCATCGGCCTGGGATAAGTGGATTGGTGGCGATTTGATCTTTCTATCCCAGGGCCCCTGCCAGGCCGCCGGAGGCGCCCCGGTTGAGCCATGTACTCATGGTTCAACCCTTCAGGCGGCCTGCTTCAGCGCGGGCAGCGTGCCGAAGTAGACCATGTTCGGCGTACTCCCGTCGTGGCTCTGGTGCGGCCGGCGCGCGTTGTAGAATTTAAAGTACGCTGCCAGGCTCAGCCGCGGCGCGGCGCTAACGCTGTCGTGGGCCTTCAGGTACACGTCCTCGTACTTCACGCTGCGCCACAGCCGTTCGACGAAGACGTTGTCGCGCCAGCAGCCTTTGCCGTCCATGCTCTGGCGCGCACCAATGTGTGCCACCTCAGCGACGAACTCGGCGCTGCTGAATTGGCTGCCCTGGTCGGTGTTGACGATCTGCGGCGCACCCCAGCGTGCCGCCGCCTCGCGCAAGGCCTCCACGCAGAAGTCCGCCTCCATCGTGATGGAAACCCGGTGCGCCAGCACCCGGCGGCTGTGCCAGTCCAGCACCGCCACCAGGTACACCCAGCCGCGCGCCATCGGGATGTAGGTGATGTCGGGCGCCCAGACCTGGTTGGCACGCTCGACGGCCAGCCCGCGCAGCGCATACGGGAACACCGGGTGCGCCGGGTGCCGCTTGCTCGTGTTGGGCTTGCGGTACAGCGCCTGAATGCCCATGCGTCGCATCAGCGTGCCCACGCGCCGGCGACCCACCTCGATGCCCTGCAGCCGCAGGAAGTCGCGCAGCATCCGGCTGCCCGCGAACGGGTGCTCCAGATGCAGTTCGTCGATGCGCCGCATCAGCGCGAGCTCGGCCTGGCTGACCGGCTCGGGCTAGTAGTACACCACCCCACGGCTGATGCCCAGGACTTCGGCTTGGCGCTTGATCGGCAGCTCGTGCTCTCGGTCGATCATCGCTTTACGCTCAGCAGTCCCGCCTTGCCGAGCGCGCCTTCCAAAAAATCATTCTCCAGCGTCAGTTGCCCGATCTTGGCGTGCCGCGCCTTCAGGTCCACCAGCGGGGTCTCGGACGCCACCGCCGCACCGAACACGCCCGCGGCGCGTTCCATCAGCTACCTGCGCCACTCCGTCACCTGGTTCGGGTGCACGTCGTGCTTCTGGGCGATCTCGGCGATGGTCTTGCCATCGGCCAATGCCGCTATCGCCACCTTGGCCTTGAACGCCGCTGAGTGGTTGCGGCGGGGTCTCCTGCTCATGTCCTCTGCTCCTTCGTCTCGGGCTCTATCCTCGCCCATCGGAGCAGCCGTTCCACTCTAGACCGTGTTCAGATTTGCGCGGCCGGCTCTGTTCAGCCTGCGAGGGCTGCACCGGGTGCGAGCGGAGTGGAAGCTGGTGTGCATGGCACTGAACCTGCGGCGCATGGCA
>NZ_AZSN01000091.1:0-15399 GCF_000576225.1 Methylibium sp. T29-B
CACGCGCGGCCACCTCCTGCGCCCGCATCACGCTGGCCGGCGTGCCGGCGATGCCCCAGAGCTGCGGCGGGATCGGCCAGCAGCCGCCGCGCACCAGGCTGCGGTCCACGCCGAGGATGCTGACCACGAGGTCGGTGAAGCCGGCGATCAGCGCCTGGCACTCGTCGAGCGGCCGGCCTTCGAGCACCAGGAAGTGGAAGAACGGTGCCGACGGTGCGCCGTCGCTGACCAGCCGGCCGGCCACCACCGCATGCTGCGGTTGGTGCAGCGTGGCGGTGACGCGCACGCGGTCCAGCGGACTCTTCAGCACCTCGGCATAGAGTCGGGCCGAGGCGAGCAGCAATTCGCCGATCTGGTCGTCGCTGTGGCGGCCGGCGGTGAGGCGGTATTCGAGGATGGGCATGATGGCGTCCGGCCTCAGGCCATGCCCTTGCGGCGACCGGCGTCCATGAACAGCGTGCTGCCGGCCAGCGCGTCGGCCTCGGGGGCGAGCAGCAGCGCGATGGCCCAGGCCACCTGCTCGGGCGTGGTGAGCGCGCCGAGGGCCGATTCGGCGCGGTACTCGTCCAGCGCCGCCTCGAGGCTGATGCCGCCGCGCGCCGCGCGGTCGGCGGCGATGCGGCGCAGCCGGTCGGTGTCGGCCGGGCCGGGCTGCACCACATGCGCCGTCACGCCGCGCGCACCGTAGGCCCACGAATACTGGCGCATCAGGTTGGTCAGCGCCGCATTGCCCACGCCGGCGGTCGCGGCCCAGGGGTTGGGCTCGGAGCCGTAGTGCCCGCCGATGGCCACCAGCCGCGAGCCGCGCACCAGCTTGCCGTCGACCGCGCGCACCAGCCGGATCATGCCGCCGACCTTGATGTTCACCGCGTCCACCACCGCCGCGGTCGGCGCCACCAGCACGCCGCCCGCGGTGGCCACGCCGGGGCCGTGCACCACCATGCGCACCGGCGCATCGAGCGCGGCCTGGATGGCGTCGATGGACGAGTCGTTGGAGATGTCGGCCACGCAGGGCCGCACGCCGGGCGTGGTGTCCACCAGCGAGGCCAGCGCGTCGGCCTTGCGGGCCACGGCGAGCACGCTCAGGCCTTCGGCGGCGAGGCGCCGGCTGATCACGGCGCCCATTGCGCCGGTGGCGCCCACGACGACGGCGATGTCCTTGGGTTTCTGGCTCACGTTCCTGTCCTCCTCAAGCGGCCTTGCGGCTCACGTCCTTCAGCAGGCCGCGTTCCTTGGCCATGCTCATCGCGGTGTCCTCGATCATGTCTTCCTGGCCGCCGATCATCTTGCGGCGACCCAGCTCGACCAGGATCTCGCGCGCCGGCACGCCGAAGCGCGCCGCCGCGCGCTTGGCGTGCAGCAGGAAGGTGGAGTACACGCCGGCGAAGCCCAGCGTCAGCGACTCGCGGTCCACGCGCACCAGGTGTCCATCATCGGCACGATCACGTCCTCGGCCACGTCCATCAGCTTGAAGAGATCGACGCCGGTCTCGATGCCCATGCGGTCGCAGACCGCGAGGAACACCTCCAGCGGCGTGTTGCCGGCCCCGGCGCCCAGCCCGGCCACCGAACCGTCGATGCGGCTCGCGCCCTCCTCGATGGCCGCGATGGAGTTGGCGATGCCCATGCCCAGGTTGTGGTGGCCGTGGAAGCCGATCTCGGTCTCGGGCTTCAGCACCGCGCGCAGTGCGGCCACGCGGGCGCGCACGTCGGCCGGCAGCATGTAGCCGGCGGAGTCGGTCACGTAGACGGTCTGCGCGCCGTAGTCCTCCATCAGCTTGCCCTGCTTCGCGAGCCCTTCGGGGTCGTTCAGGTGCGCCATCATCAGGAAGCCCACCGTGTCCATGCCGAGCTTGCGCGCATAGGCGATGTGCTGCGGCGCGGTGTCGGCCTCGGTGCAGTGGGTGGCCACGGTGACGCTGCGCGCGCCGCAGTCGTAGGCCGACTGCAGCTCGCGCATCGTGCCCAGGCCGGGGATCAGCAGCACCGAGATCTTGGCCTGCTTCATCTTCGGCGCCACGGCGCTGAGGTAGGCCTCGTTGCTGGCCAGCGCGAAGCCGTGCTGCAGCGAGTTGCCGCCCAGGCCGGCGCCATGCGTCACCTGGATCAGCGGCACGCCGGCGGCGTCGAGCGCCATCGCCACCTTGACCATCTGCTCCACCGGGATCTGCTCGCGCTTGGCATGCATGCCGTCGCGCAGGCACATGTCGTGCAGCAGGACCTTGCGGCCACGCAGGTCGGGTTCCATCGAACGTGTGGCGCTCATCAGGCAGCCTCCTTCACGGGGGTGAGTTGCAGCGTGCCGGCGAGGATCTCCTCGGCGAACATCTCCGCGGTGCGGCAGGCCGCCGCGGTCATGATGTCCAGGTTGCCGGCATAGGTGGGCAGGTAGTCGCCGAGGCCGGCCACCTGCATGAACACGCTGACGCGCTTGCCGTCGAACACCGGGCCGTTGACCAGCTTGTAGCCGGGCACGTACTGCTGCACCTCCTCGATCATCGACAGCACCGAGTCGATGATGCGGGCCTGCTGCGGCTCGTCGTCGGTCAGGCAGTTGATGGTGTTGCGCATGATCATCGGCGGCTCGGCCGGGTTGATGATCGCCAGCGCCTTGCCGCGCCGCGCGCCGCCCACGCGCACCAGCGCGTCGGAGGTGGTGTAGGTGAACTCGTCGAGGTTGGCACGCGTGCCCGGGCCGATGGACTTGGAGGCGAGGCTGGCCACGATCTCGGCGTAGTCGACCGGCTGCACGCGCGCGACGGCATGCACGATGGGGATGGTGGCCTGGCCGGCGCAGGAGATCATGTTGACGTTCATCTCCAGCTTGGCGGCATGCTCGCGCAGGTTGACCGGCGGCACGCACAGCGGGCCCACGGCCGCGGGCGTGAGGTCGACCATCAGCACGCCCAGCGCATTGAGCTTGCGCGAGTTCTCGGGGTGCACGTAGGCGCTGGTGGCGTCGAAGGCGATCTGGATGCCGTCGGCCTTCACATGCGGCAGCAGGCCGTCCACGCCCTCGGCGGTGGTCTTCAGGCCCAGGTCGCGGGCGCGCTGCAGGCCTTCGGAGGCGGCGTCGATGCCGACCATCCACACCGGCTCCAGCACCGCGCTGCGCTTCAACTTGTAGATCAGGTCGGTGCCGATGTTGCCGGAGCCGATCAGGGCACAGCGGATCTTCTTCGTCGCCATCACAGGTCCTTCGCGTTCGCAGCGGCGGCCTGACGCATGGCCGCGGTCTGGCCGGCGACCGAGAAGTGCTCGACGCCGAGTTCGTTGATCAGGATGCGCACCTGGTCGGGCCGCACGTCCAGCGTGCGCACCACCGCCTCGGTGATGGCCGCGACCACGTTGCGCTTCTGCTCGACCGTGCGGCCTTCGAGCAGGTTCATCTGGATGATGGGCATGATGGAATTCCTTCGCCGTAGTTTCTTCAGATGAAGCGGACCGACACACTGCCGAGGTCCTGGTAGCGCGCGACGACGTGGTCCCCCGCCGTCACGGCCACCGCCTCGGTGATGCCGCCACTCATCACGAAGCTGCCGGCCGGCAGCTGTTCGTCGAGCTCGGCCAGCACGCGCACCAGCATCGCCACCGCCTCGGCGGGATGGCCCAGCACGGCGGCCGTGGCGCCCATGCCGATCGAGACGCCGTTCTTCTCGAACACCACGCCCAGCGTGCGCAGGTCGAGGTCGGCGACGTCGCGCACCCGCGCGCCGGTCACGAAGCGCGCCGACGAGCCGTTGTCGGCCACCACGCTGGGCAGGTCGAACTTGAAGCCGGCGAAGCGCGAGTCGATCACCTCGATGGCGGGCAGCACGAAGTCGGTCGCGGCCAGCACCTCGTCGCGCGTGCAGTGGGGCCCGTGCAGGTCCTTCTTCGTCACGAAGGCCACCTCGCACTCGACGCGCGGGTGCACCAGGTCGTCGGTGCGCACCTCGGCGTTGTCGGTGCGGGCCATGTTCGACATCAGGAAGCCGATCGAGGGCACGTCCACGCCCATCTGCAGCATCTTGGCCTTGGAGGTGAGGCCGGCCTTCCAGCCCACCAGCCGGTGGCCCTGCCGGATGCGGCGGCGGCGCAGCTCGGACTGCACCGCATAGCCGTCGGCCAGGCCCATGCGCGGGTAATCGTCGGTCAGCTTGGGGATCGCGCGGGCGTGGTCCTGCGCCGCCTCCACGCGATCGGCCAGGCGCTCGATGTCCGAGCGGCTCAGCGTGAGGGTCACAGGGCACTCCTTCCGTGGAAACGCGCGCGGCAGGTGCCCAGGCCGCCGATGGTGCACACCAGCTCGTCGCCGTCGATCACCGGCACCAGCGCCGACTGCGAGCCGGACAGGATCACCTCGCCCGCCCGGAACGGCAGGCCCAGCGCGCCCAGCGTGTTGGCCAGCCAGGCCACCGCATGCACCGGCGAGCCCTGCACCGCGGCGCCGACGCCGGTGGAGTGCAGCTCGCCGTTCTTCTCGAGCACCATGCCGGCCAGCGCCACGTCGAGATTACGCGGGTGGGCCTTGGCGTCGCCGAGCAGGTAGACGCCGCAGGAGGCGTTGTCGGCTACCGTGTCCTGGATCTTGATCTTCCAGTCGCGGATGCGCGAATCGACGATCTCGAAGCAGGGGCTGACATAGGCGGTGGCGCGGATCACGTCGGCGGCGGTCACGCCCGGACCGGCCAGGTCGCGCTCCAGCACGAAGGCCAGTTCGGCCTCGGCCTTGGGCTGGATCAGCGCGCCAAGGTCCACGCCCTCGGCCTCGCTGCGCGCCATGCCCGAGGTGAGCTGGCCGAAGTCGGGCTCGTAGACGCCCAGGAAGTCCTGCACCGGCTTGCTGGTCACGCCGATCTTCTTGCCGACCACGCGCTCGCCGGCCGCCACGCGGCGCGCCACCATGTGCAGCTGGATGCGGTAGGCGTCCTCGACGCGGATCTGCGGCTCGCGCTCCAGCAGCGGCGCCACGACGCGGCGCGCGAGCAGCGCCTCGTACAGCTCGTCGCCGTAGCGTTCGATGGTTTCGTTGTTCATCATGGTGCTGTCGCGGCCGTCTCAGAGCTTGATGCAGACGTTGCGCAGGTCGGTGTAGAACTCCAGCGAGTGCACGCCCCCTTCGCGGCCGATGCCCGACTGCTTCGAGCCGCCGAACGGCGTGCGCAGGTCGCGCAGGAACCAGCTGTTGACCCAGGTGATGCCCACCTCGATGGCGGCTGCCACACGGTGGGCGCGGGCCAGGTCGCGCGTCCACAGCGTGGTCGACAGGCCGTAGCGGTTGGCGTTGGCCAGCACCACCACCTCGTCCTCGCTGTCGAACGGCCGGACGTGGCAGCAGGGCCCGAAGATCTCCTCGCGCACCACGCTGGCGGTCTCGGGCAGGCCGGTCCAGATCGTGGGCTGGACCAGGCGCCTTCGGCCAGTTCGGCCGGCATCGGCGGCACGCCGCCGCCGGTCACGACGGTGGCGCCCTCGGCGACCGCGCGCTCGTAGTAGGACAGCACCTTGCGGCGGTGCTCCTGGCTGATCAGCGGCCCGTAGTTGGCGCCCGGGTCGCTGGGCCGGCCGAACTTCACCGCCTCGCAGCGCAGCTTGAGCGCCTGCACGAAGCGCTCGAACAGCGGCCGCTCGACGTAGACGCGCTCGGTGCCCAGGCAGACCTGGCCGGTGTTCATGAAGGCCGAGCGGAAGATGCCGTCGACCGCGGCGTCGAAGTCGGCATCGGCGAACACGATGCCGGCGTTCTTGCCGCCGAGCTCGAAGGACACGTCGCGGATGCCGTCGGCAGCGGCCTTCATGATGGCGGTGCCGGTGCGCGTCTCGCCGGTGAAGGTGATGGCATCCACGCCGTCGTGGCGGGTCAGGAACTCGCCCGCGGCGCCGGGGCCGAAGCCGTGCACCACGTTGTAGACGCCCGGCGGCACACCGACCGTGTTCATCACCTCGCCCAGCAGCGTGGCCGACAGCGGCGTTTCCTCGGACGGCTTGACGACCACCGTGTTGCCGCAGGCCAGCGCCGGGCCGACCTTCCAGGTCATCAGCAGCAGCGGCGCGTTCCACGGGCAGACCACCGCGATCACGCCCTTGGGCTTGCGGATCGCGTAGTTCAGCGCGCCGCGGCCGTCGGGCGTTTCCATCTGGAAGGACTCGGCCGGCACGTTCTTCACCACGTCGGCGAAGACCTTGAAGTTGGCCGCGCCGCGCGGCACGAAGGCGTGCGCGATCACATGGTGCGGCTGCCCGGTGTCGGCCTCCTCGGCCTCGACGAAGTCGTCGAAGCGGCGCGTGATCTCGTCGGCCACGGCGTGCAGCAGGGCCACCCGCTTCTCGGTGCCGAGCCGCGCCCAGTCGCCGTGCAGCGCGCGGCGCGCCGCCGTCACCGCGGCGTCGACCTCCGCCTCGCCGGCCTCGGCCACGCTGGCGATCACCCGGTTGTCCACCGGCGAGCGCTTGGAGAAGGTCTTGCCCTGGGAAGACGAGGTGAACTCGCCGTTGATGAAATGCTGCAGCGTCCGCACGGCGTTCCTCGATGTCGTTGCAGGCAGTTTAGAAATCGGCGTGTCGGGGCGTCCAATACCTTTGCGCCGTGTGACTCATACCGCACCGGTATTGGGTGCGCCACGCCCGGGCAGGCCCGGCGGCATTCAAGCCGGGCTACATTCGGCCGAAGTTGAGGGAGATCCCGTCCCGGCGACTTGTTACTTGTTCCTGCCACGCCCATGCTCCGCCGCCCTGCCCTAGACGCCGCCAACGCCCCGGCCGCGGACGGCCGCGACACGCGGGCGCCCGCCGAATCGGCCGATGCGTCGGGCAACCTGCTGCCCACGGCGTCGATCGTCGGGCAGGCGATGGGCGAGGCCCGCCGCGCCCTGGGCCTGGTGCTGGTGGGTGCGGCGGTCCTGCTCGCCATGCTGGTCGGCGAGCGCTGGCTGTCCAGCACCGCCGAGCAGGCCGCCGCGCGCCGCCACGCCGAGGCCCTGCGCGTGGCCGGGGCGATGCGCCTGGTGGACCTGGAGCGGACCACGGCCGCCCATATGGCCGTGATCACCGGCCAGCCGCGCTGGGTGGAGCGCTTCGACAGGCAGCGGCTCGAGTTCGAGCGCCTGCAGGCCGAGGCTCGCAGCCTGGCGCCGGCCCACGCCATCGAGCGCTTCGACAGCGAGACGCGCAGCGCGACCACCGAACTGGAAGACATGCGCGAATCGGCCTTCGAGGCGGTGACCGTGGGCGCGGCCGACATCGCGCGCAAGATCTTCGAGGGCGATCGCTACCGCGAGCAATCCGGCCTGCTGCAGCAGGCCATCGCCGACTTCAGCGAAGCCACGGTGACCGCCGCCAGGAACGAGATCAGCACACTGCGGCGCCGCAATGCACTGTTCGGGGTCGGGTTGCTGGTGTGCGGCGGGCTGCTCGGGGCCTTTCTCTGGCGCCGCCTGGCCGGCTCGCGCACGCGCTTCCTGCATGCCGAGCAGCGCGTGAAGCACCTGGCCGCCAGCGACCTGCTCACCGGCCTGCCCAACCGCGCGGCACTGCACGACGAGATGGCCGCCGCCATGGCGCGCGCCGAACGGGCCGGCACCCACCTCGCGGTGCTGATGATCGACCTGGACCGCTTCAAGCCGATCAACGACCGCCACGGCCACCTGGTGGGCGACCGGGTGCTGAAGGAAGTGGCGCGGCGCCTGAGCCACATCCTGCGTGGCGGCGAGACCTGCGCGCGCTACGGCGGCGACGAGTTCGTGGTGCTGGTGGGCGACGACGTGCAGCCCTCGGCGGCGCACCACCTGGCCGAACGCGTGGTGCGCGCGATGAGCGAGCCGATGCAGATCGGGCCGCTCAGCGTGACCATCGGCGCGACGGTGGGCATCGCCCGCTTCCCGGACGACGGGCGCGACGCCGACGAACTGCTGCGCAAGGCCGACTCGGCGCTCTACCGCGCCAAGGCCGAGAGCCGTGGCGGCCTGAGCTTCTACAACGTGGGCCTCGACGAGCTGGTGGCCGAGCGCGCCGCACTGGAACAGGCCATGCGGGACGGTCTCACCCGCGGCGAGTTCGTGGCCTACTTCCAGCCCATCGTCGAGCTGAACAGCCAGCGCGTGCAGTCGGTGGAACTGCTGGCGCGCTGGCAGCACCCGCAGCGTGGGCTGCTGCCGCCGGCGCAGTTCATCGCGCTGGCCGAGGACGCGGGCCTGATCGGCACGCTGATGCTGGCCGTGCTGCGCAGCGCCTTGGCCGAACTGCCGGGCCTGCCGGCGCACTGGCGCGTGTCGGTGAACGTGGCGCCTCAGCAGATCCAGGACGAGACGCTGGTGCCGCAGCTGCTGGCCCTGCTGGCCGAGCACGGCGTGCCGCCGGCGCGGCTGGACGTGGAACTGACCGAGACCGCGCTGGTGCGCGACACCTCCGCAGCGCGCCGCGTGATGCGCGACCTGAAGCTGGCGGGCTTCACCGTCACGCTCGACGACTTCGGCACCGGCCACTCCAGCCTCGCCTACCTGGCGGAGCTGGACTTCGACAAGATCAAGATCGACCGCTCGTTCGTGCACACGCTGCGCGAACGACCGCAGAGCGCCAAGGTGGTGGACGCCATCATCGGCCTGTCGCGCAGCCTGGGCGTGCCGGCCGTCGCCGAGGGCATCGAGACCGAAGCCGACGCCACGCGCCTGCTGCGCATGGGCTGCGCCCTGGGTCAGGGCTACCTGTTCGGGCGGCCGGTCCCGGCCGGCGAGCTGCCGGGACTGGGTGAGGGGCCGCGGGCGACGGCGGCTTGATCAGCCTTCACGCGGTGTTCGCCGCCTCGAGCTTGCGCACGGCGGCGGCGATGCCATTCAAGATCGAGTCGGCAACGTGCGCAGGAAAGCCGGCAGGCAGCTTCGCGGCCACCGCGTCCAATGCGACGGGGGTCCTGTCGATGACGTCCTGGATCAACCTGTCCACGCCCTGCCCCGACGCAGACACGATCCCGCCCCGTCGCCCGATCGCCTCCCAATGCCGGCGCAGGAAGTCGCGCATGCGCCAGTGCGCGTTGGTGCAACGCAGCGCCATCGCCAGCTTGACGCGATGCGGAGAAATCCGGTTGAGGCCGTTGCCCAGCACGGGATAGGCGGACACCACGTCGTAGAGCGGCGTCATCGAGAAGGCACCGCCCGCGTGCAGCGCGATGCTGAAGTTCTTGGCATGCCCGTCCGGCGCGCACATCAGCCAGAACATCAGCTGGGCCCGGAAGAAGTTCTCACGGTCCTGAACGCGACGACGCGAGGCGTTCAGCACCTCCAGAATGCGGTCGATGCCCGGGCCGCCGTCGGCCTCGTATTTGGCGTGTGCCGGCGTGCCGGTGGCCTGGCACATGTCTTCCTGCGGCAGGCGAATGATCCAGGCGCCATCGTCTGCCCACATCCGGTCGAAACGCTCGACGCCGAGGACGCGCTGACCCTCGAACGCCAGCGGGTGGCAGCGCGCGACGGGCAGGCCGTAGGCCTCCAGCACCTGGGCGCACAGCCATTCGTTCTCCACCGAGTCGCGCAGGTCGAGCTTCATGTTCCCCACCAGGCCCAGCGGCAACTTCAGGATGTGGGTGGTGGGTGTCGATCCCGTCGGACGCCACCACCGACCCTCGTGCCACAGCAGCGCCGTCTTCTCCTGTGCACCGGCGATCGAGATGCGGAACTCGTCCGCGTCCGCGGTTCGTTGGTCGAAGCCGCTGGGCATGAGCGTGGCGTTCAGCGCCCGCGCCACACCCGCCTCGTCGAGCGGCCGGGCCTGGACGGTCTTCACATCGCCGGGGTCCTGCCCGTCGGGCAGGATCTGCAGCGCACCGACGCAATCGCGGCCGATCTCGGTCAGCAGGTCGAAGGCGTCTGTGGTCGCTGTCTTGAACCGGCGTGCCAGACGTTCACGGATCGGTCGGCTGTCCGGGAGCAGGTTCTCGAAGTAGTCACGGACGGCGTTGCCCTTGTGCGGCGGATTGCCCGGCCTGAAGGGCAATGACAGGGACAGCGGCCTCACCTGCGGCGAACGCAACCAGCCCGCGTCGTAGCGCAACTCGTCTCCGGCGGGCGAGGCGCTCCAGGCCCCCACCCGCTCGCCGTTCATCCACAAGGCGAGCGTGCGCGTGTGCGATCGCCTTCCCATCGGCAGCTACCACTGCGCCTTGCCGGGCCCGCCGGGTGCGCCGCCCGCCTTGGGTGAAGCGGCACCTGAAGGCCCCCGTTGCCTCAGCACGAGCTCGACGTCGAGGATGCTGAGCAGCTTCATCAGCCGGGCCGCGCTGACGGTGCCTGCATTGCGCTCGAGCGCAGACAGCGTCTGCTGCGTGACCCCGAGCCGTGCGGCAAGGTCTGCCTGCGTCAGGCCGGCCGCCTTGCGAAAGCTCTGCAGCAGGCCGGGAAGCTGGTCTGCCGTGCGCACCGGGAACTCGTCCATACAGCCGCTCGTTGGTAGCGTCGTTAAACGCACTATAGGCTGTAATCTTGATTTACTCAAGTTACGCTGTATTTAGAGAATACAGCTCGAAGGCTGATCTCGGCCAACGATGACGCCGCCCGGGGACCGCGCGCAGATCGCTTGGTGTTTGCTGGTAGGCCGTGTTGGACTTGAACCAACGACCAAAGGATTATGAGTCCTCTGCTCTAACCAACTGAGCTAACGGCCCCTTGCTCGGGACCATGGCGTTCCGCGAAGCGCTTGCTTCCAGGAAGGCGATCGACCCGGCACCAGCGCGGATTGTAGGCATCGCTACCATGGCTCTGGCCCTGCGATCGGGAGGCACGCCATGACGACACCCACGACGACCCCAGCGCGCATCGAACGCGACAGCTTCGGCGACATCGCCGTGCCCGGCGACCGGCTGTGGGGGGCGCAGACGCAGCGTTCGCTGCACCACTTCGACATCTCCACCGAGCGCATGCCGCCGGAGCTGCTGCTGGCGCTGGCGCTGGTGAAGCGCTGCGCCGCCCAGGTGAACCGCGACCTGGGCGTGCTCGACGCGCGCAAGGCCGAGGCCATCATCGCCGCGGCCGACGAGGTGATCGCCGGACAGCATGCCGACGAGTTTCCGCTGTCGCTGTGGCAGACCGGCTCGGGCACGCAGAGCAACATGAACATGAACGAGGTGCTGGCCAACCGTGCCTCGCAGCTGCTGGGCGGGCCGGTGGGCGAGCAGCGGCTCGTGCATCCGAACGACGAGGTGAACCGCGGGCAGTCGTCGAACGACGTGTTCCCCACCGCGATGAACGTGGCCGCGGTCCGCGCGATCGAGGACGCGCTGCTGCCGGCGCTGGCCACGCTGCACGACACGCTGGCCGGCAAGGCACGCGCCTACGCCGAGCTGGTGAAGATCGGCCGCACCCACCTGCAGGACGCCACGCCGCTGAGCCTGGGGCAGGAGATGTCGGGCTGGGTGGCGCAGCTGGCGCACGGCATCGGCCATCTGCGCGCCGCGCTGCCGCACCTGCGCGAGCTGGCGCTGGGCGGCACCGCGGTGGGCACCGGGCTCAATGCGCACCCGGAGTTCGGCACGCGGGTGGCGCAGGCGCTGTCGCAGGCCGCGGGGACCGACTTCGTGTCGGCGCCCAACAAGTTCGAGGCGCTGGCGGCGCACGACGCGCTGGTGCATGCGCACGGCGCGCTGAAGACGCTGGCGGCGTCGCTGATGAAGATCGCCAACGACGTGCGCTGGCTGGCCTCGGGCCCGCGCTCGGGGCTGGGCGAGCTGCGCATTCCGGAGAACGAGCCGGGCAGTTCCATCATGCCCGGCAAGGTGAACCCCACGCAGTGCGAGGCTTTGACGATGGCGTGCTGCCAGGTGCTGGGCAACGACGTGGCGGTGAACGTCGCCGGCGCGTCGGGCAACTTCGAGCTCAACGTCTACAAGCCGGTGATCATCCACAACGTGCTGCAGAGCCTCCGGCTGCTGGCCGACGGCGCGCGCAGCTTCGATGCGCATTGCGCGCGGGGCATCGAGCCGGACCGTGGCCGCATCGCCGAACTGCTGCAACGCTCATTGATGCTGGTGACGGCGTTGAACCCGCACATCGGCTACGACAAGGCCGCGCAGATCGCGAAGAAGGCGCACGCCGAGGGGCTGACGCTGCGCGAGGCGGCCGTGGCCTCGGGGCACCTGACGGGCGAGCAGTTCGATGCGTGGGTGCGGCCGGAGCGGATGATCGGGCCGGGTTGAGCGCTACTTCTGGCTCAGCGCCTGCGTCACCAGCCGCGAGGTGATGTCGACGATCTGGATCATGCGGTCGTACGCCATGCGCGTGGGGCCGATGAC
The DNA here is from genome assembly GCF_000576225.1 of Methylibium sp. T29-B. NCBI lineage: Bacteria > Pseudomonadati > Pseudomonadota > Betaproteobacteria > Burkholderiales > Sphaerotilaceae > Methylibium > Methylibium sp. T29-B. Next base: position 12,256 of record NZ_AZSN01000091.1, read on the forward strand.
GCCCAGCGTGCCGACGATCTTGCCGTCCACCTCGTACGGCGCCGACACCACCGACAGCTCCTCGAACGGCACGATCTGGCTCTCGCCGCCGATGTAGATGCGCACGCCCTCGGCGCGGCTGCTCACGTCGAGCAGGCGCATCAGCTGGGTCTTCTGCTCGAACAGGTCGAACAGCTTGCGCAGCGAGCCCATGTCGCTGGAGAAGTCCTGCATCGTCAGCAGGTTGCGCTCGCCCGAGACCACCACCTGCTCGTTCTCGCCGTCGGCGGCTTCGCTGCCGAACTGCACCGCGGCCTGCATCAGCAGGGCGATCTCGCCGCGCAGCGCGTCGATCTCGGTCTTGAGCCGCTCGCGCACCGCCTCGATGCTGAGGCCGCTGTAGTGGGCGTTGATGAAGTTACTGGCCTCCACCAGCTCGGCCGGGCTGTGGTCGCGCGCGGTGAAGATCACGCGGTTCTGCACGTCGCCGTCGGGCGAGACCAGGATCACCAGCACGCGCCGCTCGCCCAGGCGCATGAACTCGATGTGGTGGAACACGCCGGCCTTGCGCGGCGCGGTGACCACGCCGACGAACTGCGACAGGTTGGACAGCACCTGGGCCGCATGGGTGATCACGCGCTGCGGCTGGTCAGGCTGCAGCTGTTCTTGCGCAGCGGCCAGGCCCGGCTCGCTGCGCGCCATGTCGAGCGGCCGCGCGGTGAGCATGGTGTCGACGAACAGCCGGTAGCCGCGCGCCGTGGGATGCGCCCGGCGCTGGTGTGCGGGCTGGCGATCAGGCCCAGCTCCTCCAGGTCGGCCATCACGTTGCGGATGGTGGCCGGGCTCAGCTCCAGCCCGGACGCCCGCGACAGCGTGCGCGACCCGACCGGCTGACCATCGGCGATATAGCGCTCGACCAGCGTCTTCAACAGGGTCTTGGCACGTTCGTCGAGCATGGTGGAAATCATTGTAGGGCGCGGTTTTGCGGGCATGTGGCGAGGTGCGCGCCGCGTCGAATGGCTGTGGTGTAATTTCTCTCACCATGGCGAGCCGTTTCCGTCACGCTGCCCTCGTCGGCAAATACCAGGCGCCGGGCAGTCGCCAGGTGCTTGCCAGCGTGGCCGAGTTCCTCACGAACCAGGGGCTCGAGGTCTCGCTCGACACCACCACCGCCATGGCCGTCGGCCTGCCCGACTACGGCGCGCTCGACGCCGCCCAGATCGGCAAGCACTGCGACCTGGCGGTCGTGGTCGGCGGCGACGGCACCATGCTCGGCACCGCGCGGCAACTGGCGCGCTACGGCGTGCCGCTGATCGGCATCAACCAGGGCCGGCTCGGCTTCATGACCGACATCCCGATGGCAGAGTTCCGCGAGACCATCGCACCCATGATCGCCGGCGACTACGAGGAAGAGCACCGCACCATGCTGGAAGGCTGCGTCAAGCGGCCCTCGGGCGACGAGTTCGACGTGATCTACGAGACCTTCGCCGTCAACGACGTGGTGGTGAGCCGCGGCGCCAGCGCCGGCATGGTGGAGCTGCGGGTCGATGTGCAGGACCAGTTCGTGGCCAATTTCCGCGCCGACGGGCTGATCATCTCGTCGCCCACCGGCTCGACCGCCTACGCGCTGTCGGCCGGCGGGCCGATCCTGCACCCGGGCATCTCGGGCTGGCTGATGGTGCCGATCGCGCCGCATGCGCTGTCCAATCGCCCCATCGTGCTGCCCGACGACAGCGAGGTGCGCATCGAGATCGTCGCCGGCCGCGATGCCAGCGTGAACTTCGACCACCAGAGCCTCGCCAGCCTGCTGCACGGCGACCGCATCTGCGTGCGCCGCAGCGAGCACCGCGTGCGCGTGCTGCACCCGCGCGGCTGGAACTTCTATGCCACGCTGCGCCGCAAGCTGCACTGGAACGAAGGTGTGCTGCCCGACGGCGCGCACTCCTGAGCCGTGGGCGGCACGCTGAGGAAGACCCCATGCTGAAGCGCATCGCCCTGCGCGACTTCGTCATCGTGCCCGCGCTCGAGCTCGACCTGCAGGCCGGGTTCACCGCGCTCACCGGCGAGACCGGTGCCGGCAAGTCCATCCTGGTCGATGCGCTGCAGCTCGCGCTCGGCCACCGCGGCGACGCCGGCGTGGTGCGCGAGGGCGCGACGCGCGCCGAGATCAGCGCCGAGTTCGACACGCCGGCCTCGCTGCGGCCCTGGCTGGCCGATGCCGGCTTCGCCGATGAAGAGGACGGTGGCGACGACCCCCTGCTGCTGCGCCGCACGCTCGACGCCCAGGGCAAGAGCCGTGCGTGGATCAACGGCAGCCCGGCCACCATCGGCCAGCTGCGCGAGGCGGGCGAGCACCTGGTCGACATCCACGGGCAGCACGCCTGGCAGAGCCTGACGCGGCCCGACGCGGTGCGCGGCCTGCTCGACGGCTATGCCGGCCTCGACACCGCGCCGCTGGCCGCCGCCTGGAGCGCGTGGCGCAGCGCAAGCGAACAGCTCGCCGACGCGCGCAGCCGCCAGGCCGACCTGGAACGCGAGCGCGAGCGGCTGCAATGGCAGATCGCCGAGCTCGACAAGCTGGCCCCCGGCGCCGACGAATGGCCGGAGCTCAACGCCGAGCACCACCGCCTGAGCCACGCGCAGGCCATCATCGACGCGGTGCAGGCGGCGCTGGCCGCGATCAGCGAGGACGACGACTCGGCCGACGCGCGCAGCGCCCAGGCGATCGGTGCGCTCGAAGGTGTGCTCGACCACGACCCGGCGCTGCGCGATCCCTTCGAGGTGCTGAAGAGCGCGCAGGCCCAGCTGCAGGACGCCGCCCACACGCTGCACGCCACGCTGCGCCACGGCGAGCTGGACCCGGAGCGCCTGCAGGCGCTCGACGAGCGGCTGGCGGCGTGGATGGGCCTCGCGCGGCGCTTCCGCCGGCCGGCCGAGGAATTGCCGGCACTGCGGGCCGCCTGGCGCGACGAGCTCACCCGGCTCGACGCCGCGACCGACCTCGACGCGCTGGAGGCCCGGGTGCAGACCACGCGCCAGGCCTACGACACCGCGGCGCAGGCCGTCAGCTCGCAACGCAAGGCCGCGGCACCGCGGCTCGCCGCGTCGGTGACGGCGGCGATGCAGCAGCTCGGCATGGCCGGCGGGCGCTTCGAGGTGGCGCTG
>NZ_AZSN01000092.1:0-15128 GCF_000576225.1 Methylibium sp. T29-B
GGCCGCCTCACCGGGTTCGCTGGCTCCGGCTCCGCCGCCCGCAGCGGCTCGCCACGGCAAAGCCATGCTGCCCAGGGCCAGCACAAGCACCGCCACCTGCCGCCGCCACGGCCGAGCCGCACGCCCGACCCGAACGCTCGGGCCGCGCTTCATGCCACCGTCTCCAGGAAGTAGCGCGTCATCGCCTCGGCATCGAAGCCGCCATGCAGGTGGAAGGGCGCCATGCCGTGCGCGTCGAACAGCGCATGCAGCGCGTCGCGCCGCGCGGCCACCGCGTCGCGCCACTGCGCGCGCAGCGGCTCGCGCATCCACAGGCTGCGCCGCACGCCGGTCTCCGCGTCGCTGACAGCGACCAGCGCACGCGCCGGCGGCGGCTCGGTCTCGGCCGGGTCCCAGACGATCATCGGCACCACGCAGGCCGGCGCCAGCAGGTCGAGCACCGCGTCGAGCCCGCCGAGATCCCAGTGGAAGTCGGACACCAGGAACACCAGCCCCTGGCGGCCCGACAGGCGCGTCGCCACGCGCTGCAGCGCCGCCGCGCCGTTGTGGCGCACGGTGTCGTGCTGCCAGGCGTTCTCGGAGCGGCAGCGGCGCAGCGCCTCGGCCATCGCGATGCCGGCGCCTCGGCTGTGGCGCGGCGGCATGAACAGGTCTTCGCGCTCCTCGTGGTCGAACGCCAGCAGGCCCACCGCGTCGCCGACGCGGAAGGCGCTGGGGCCGAGCGCCTCGACGAAGTCGGCGGCCACCTGCAGCTTGCTGCGCAGCGCGCCGAAGTGCATCGATGCCGACACATCGACCACCACGTGCACCGGCACCGCGACGCGCTGGCGCTGGATGCGCACCAGCCACTCCTGGCCCACGTCGCGCAGGCTGGCGCGCAGGTCAATGCGGCGCGGGTCGGGGTGGTCGAACAGCCGCCGGTGCGCGGCGAAACCCTGCCCCGAGCCGAGGCTGGAGCCTCGATGCGCACCGGGGCGCTGACCGCCGTAGCGCAGTGGCAGGCGGTAGTGGAATTCGTCGTGCGTCGGGCTCATCGGCGGCGGCGGTCGGCGCTCTCGGTTCAGGGGGCAGCCACGCGGTCCATGATCTTCTCGACCAGCGCCGGCGCCAGCTCGGCGCGCCGCAGCTCGTAGATCGGCGTGAAGAACACCCGGTGGCCCAGCACCGACGGCAGCACCGCGTGCACGTCGTCGGGCAGCAGGTGGTCGCGGCCCGCCAGCCACGCCACCACGCGCGCGGCGCGCATCAGCGCGCTCATGCCGCGCGGGCTGGCGCCGGCGAGGATCAGGCGCTTCATGTCCACACCCTCGAGGTGCACGCCGAAGCGCAGCGGGTCCTCGCTGGCCTCCCACAGGTCGAGCACGTAGCGCTCGATGGTCTCGCTGCTGCGCACGCTGGACTGGATCAGCGTGCCGATCTCGTTGAGCCGGTCGGCCGGCAGCAGCGCCGCGGGGACCTGCTCGATCAGCCGGTCGGCGTCGTGGAACGCGGTGTCGAACACCAGCGCGCGGCGGATGCCGCGGTCGGTGGGCTTGCTCATGTTGAGCTCGAACATGAAGCGGTCGCGCGCCGCCGATGCGAGTTCGAAGGTCTCTTCCTTCTCGACCTTGTTGCGGTCGGCGAACACCGTCATGTGCGGAAAGCGGTACTCGCGGTTGAAGGCCGACACGGTGCGCTCGGCCATCGCGCGCAGCAGCAGCGACTGCACCTGCGGGCGGGCGCGGTTGATCTCGTTGAAGAAGAAGGTGGTGAGGCCCTCGCCGTGGCGCAGCAGCGGGCCCGGATCGATGCGCGGCTTGCCCTCGGCGTCGACATAGGTGTGATAGATCAGGTCGCCGGGCATCAGGTCGACGGTGCCCTCGACGCGCTCGAAGTCGCCACCGATGGCGCGCGAGAACGCCCGCAGCACCGTGGTCTTGCCGACGCCGACGTCACCCTCGAGCAGCACGTGGCCGCGTGCGAAGGTCGCCACGTTGATCAGCCGGATCGTCTGCGGCTGGCCGATCACCGCGCGGGCGACCTCGGCCTCGACCCGCTGCGCGATCGATCGCCAGTCCTGAAGCTGTTCTGCTGAACTCATTTGCCCGCGCCGGTTGCCAACACAATGCCGCAGGGTGTCTCGGCGGCGGCCGGCGGTCTTGCCTGAGAGTGCACCCTAGGGTTCCCACTGAAGGATCAGCCGCCGATGGGCCACGACCGTGCGTTCTCCACCCTCCACCTGCCGCCGGGCCAGCGCGTCGCGCGCTGGACGGAGGCTGCCTCGGACCGCTTCGTCGAATCCCGCTTCAAGGTGCAGGACCCGGACCGCTTCGTCGCCTCGATGCTGCACCGCGACCTCGCCGAACTGTCGGTGACGCGCATCACCTCGGTCGGCCACGGCTTCAAGCACATCACCCGCTCGCAGCGCCAGGTGGCCCGCGCGCACGAGGACTTCTTCCTGGTCAGCGTGCAGCTCGAGGGTTCGTGCTGGATCGCGCAGGGCGGCCGCGAGACGCGGCTGGCGCCAGGGCAGTTCGCGATCTACGACACCCGGCGCCCCTACGAACTGCTGCTCGAAGAGGACTACCAGCAGGCCGTGCTGCGCATCCCCTGCGCCACGCTGATGGCGCGTGCGCCCGATTGCGATGCGCAGACGGCGCAGGCCATCTCGGCGGCCAGCAGCTCCGCACGACGGCTGATCCACCAGGTCCGCGAAGCCTGCCGTGGCACGCGCCTGTCGCGTCCGGCGCTGGCCGAGGCCTTGCTGGGCGCCGTCGGCGGCGGCCTGCGCGGCGACGCCGACAGCCGTGCAGCGACGCCGCATTCGCGCCGCACGCTGCTGGCGCGCATCAAGGCCCATGTGGTCGCCCACCTGGGTGATCCGCAGCTGTCGGTGCCGGGCATCGCCGCGGCGCTGGGGCTGTCGACCAGCTACCTGCACCAGCTGTTCCGCTCCGAGGGCAGCACGCTGGAACGCTGGATCTGGGCCCAGCGCCTGGCCGCCTGCGAACGCGCCCTGATCGACCCGCGCGCGGCGCGTCACACGCTGACGCAGATCGCCTACAGCCATGGCTTCAGCGATGCGGCGCATTTCAGCCGCAGCTCCAGCAGCGCTACGGCGCCTCGCCGCGCGAGTACCGCAAGTCGGCCGCCACGGTGCCCGCGGCCGGACCACGCGACTGACGCGCGCGCGCCGGCTCAGGCGATGCGCAGGCCGAGCGTGCGCTCGAGCCAGGCCTCGAGCACCGGTGACTCGAACCGGTCGTCGACGCAAGCGATGTACTGGTCGGGGCGCACCAGCACCATCGCGCGCCCGGTGACGCCGAGCGCGTCGAACAGCGCATCGGCACCCTGACCGGACGCGACGGCGTGCACATGGAACCAGCCGGGGCAGGCCCTTTCCAGCTGGGCGGCCCAGGTGGAAGCGCGCGCCTCCAGGCCCTCTCGCTCGCGCTGCAGCAGCAACACGTGAAAGCCCGGCGCCGCCAGCCAGGCGTAGACCGATGCCGACGGGTCCGCCAGTGGCGCGGCGATCTCGGCATACGGCAGGCGATCGCCGGCGCGCACCGTCATCGCCGCAGCCGCCGGCGTGACGCCCGGGCTTTGCGACAGGCGGCTGCCTCGGTAATGAATGCCGGTCTGCGAGATCACCCGGAACAGGCGCTTGCGCACCGCCGGCCGGGCCATCACGCGCGCCGCGATGCGCGGGAAGACGTGCAGCCTGAAGGCCCGCACCAGCGGGTTGGGACTGATGATGAACTGGAAGGCGCTGTCGGTCGTCTTCAGGAGCTGCTGCGCGACCGGCCAGCGCTCGGCGTGGTAGCTGTCGAGCAGGTCGTCGCGCGCACGGCCCTGCACCACCAATGCCAGCTTCCAGGCCAGGTTGCACACGTCCTGCAGGCCGGTGTTCATGCCCTGCGCGCCGACCGGGCTGTGCACGTGCGCGGCATCGCCGGCGACGAAGCAGTGCCCGGCCCGCAGGCGCTCCACGCAACGGTGGTGCACACGGTAGGACGAGAACCAGGCGGTCTCGCCGAAGCGCACCTCGATGTCCATCTGCGCGCGCACCGCCGCCTCGATGTCCTCGAAGCGCAGCACGGGCGCGTCGCCGCCGGCGTCGCGCGGCAGCGTGCCGATGACGCGGTAGCGCTGCTCGCCGGGCATCGGGAAGAACACCACGAAGGTCTCGCTCGACAGGCAGACCGTGAGCTCGCCGTGCGGCAGCGCCCAGTCGACGCGGGTGTCGGCCACGTAGAAGGCGTTCTCGTAGGTGCCGCCGGAGAACGGCAGGCCGAGCTGCTCGCGCACCGGGCTGCGGGCGCCGTCGCAGCCGACCAGCCAGTCGCAGTGCAGCGTCTCGCTGCGGCCGTCGGCGTGGCGCAGCGTGGCGACGGCACCGGTCGCGTCTTCGTTGCGCAGGTCGGCGAGCGAGGTCTGCCACTCCACGTCGCGGCCCGCGGCGCGCAGGGTCTGGTAGAGCAGCGCCTCGTTGCGGCTCTGCTCGAGGATCAGCAGGTAGGGAAACGGCGTCACCGCCTGGCCGATGTCGCCGAGCGGAATGCGCTGCACGCGCCGGCGCCCGACATAGATATTGCCCGCGAAGGTGGCCCGGCCCTGCGCCACGGCCTCGGCGGCGATGCCCATCGCGTCGAACAGCTCCAGCGTGCGGGCCTGCACGCCGAGGGCGCGCGATTCGCGGGTCGGGCCGGCCTTGCCGTCGACGATGCGGAACTCGACCCCGTGACGGGCCAGCTGGCAGGCGAGCATCAGGCCCGTGGGGCCTGCCCCGACGATGAGCACCGGCGTGTGGGACATGGCGCAGCCCTCCGTGCGCGCATCTTGCAACGAGGCAGCCCGGGCCGTCCAGCCCGCGCGCGCCGCCGCCGCGGACGGCCGCTCAGGCGGCCTGCTGCAGCGCCAGGCCGGCGTGCTCGCGCAGCGGGTGGAACACCACCTTGGGATGGCGGTCCTGCGTGAGGCGCAGGTCGTAGGGCGAGGTCATCAGGTAGGCCAGCGTGTCGGCCGCGTCGAGTGCGAGCTTGCTGGCGGCCTCGTCGGTGAACTTGCGCATCGCCGCGTCGTCGTCGCAGGTCACCCAGCGCGCGCCGTGGAAGCGGCTGCCGGTGAGGCGCACATCCACGCTGTACTCGGCCTTCAGGCGGTGCTGCACCACCTCGAACTGCAGCTGGCCGACCGCGCCCAGCAGCATCGAGCCGCCGACCGTGGGCCGGAACACCTGGATCGCGCCCTCCTCGCCGAGCTGCAGCAGGCCCTGCTGCAGCTGCTTGCTCTTCATCGGGTTGGCCAGCTCGACGGTCTGGAACAGCTCGGGCGCGAAGAACGGCAGGCCGGTGTAGGTGCCGAAACTCGCCGGCGCCTCGCTGTCGGTGATGGTGTCGCCGAGCTGCACGCCACCGTGGGTGGTGAAGCCGATGATGTCGCCCGCGTAGGCCTCCTCGACCGCCTCGCGCCGCTGCGACAGGAACGTGACCACCGAGGTGGGCCTCAGCTCCTTGGCGGTGCGCTGCACGCGCAGCTTCATGCCCGAGGTGTAGCGCCCGGAGTTGACGCGCACGAAGGCGATGCGGTCGCGGTGCGACGGGTCCATGTTGGCCTGTACCTTGAATACCACGCCGGAGAACCCGGCCGACTGCGGCGGCACCTCGTGCTCGCTGCCGTCGGCCCGCGTCACGTGGCGCGAGGCCGGCGGCGGCGCCAGGTCGACCAGCGCGTCCAGCACCTCCTGCACGCCGAAGTTGTTGACGCCGGAACCGAAGAACACCGGCGTCTGCTTCGCTGCCACGAAGGCCGCCTCGTCGAAGGCCGGTGCGGCGGCGGTCAGCAGTTCGATGTTCTGCTCGGCCAGCGCATAGTCGTGCCCGAAGCGGGCGCGCAGCGTGTCGGCCTGCGACAGCGGCACCACCTCGTCGCCCTCGTCGCTGCGCTTGTCGGCCCCGGCCTTGAAGAGACGCATCTGCTGCTTGCGCAGGTCGACGATGCCGCCGAAGGCCTTGCCCTGGCCTACCGGCCAGGTCATCGGCACGCAGGGCATGCCGAGCTCCTGCTCGATCTCGTCGAGCAGCTCCAGCGGCTCCTTGCCTTCGCGGTCCATCTTGTTGACGAAGGTGAGGATGGGCGTGTCGCGCTGGCGGCAGACCTCGATCAGCCGCCGGGTCTGCGGCTCGACACCGTTGGCCGCGTCGATCACCATCAGCGCGGCATCCACCGCGGTCAGCACGCGGTAGGTGTCTTCGGAGAAGTCCTTGTGGCCCGGGGTGTCGAGCAGGTTGATCACGCAGTCGCGGTAGAGCATCTGCATCACCGAGCTGGCGACCGAGATGCCGCGCTGCTTCTCGATCTCCATCCAGTCGGAGGTGGCATGGCGGCTGGCCTTGCGTGCCTTCACCGAGCCGGCGATATGGATCGCGCCCGAGAACAGCAGCAGCTTCTCGGTCAGCGTGGTCTTGCCGGCATCGGGGTGGGAAATGATCGCGAAGGTGCGCCTGCGCTGGACTTCATCGGCGATCTGAACGTTCGACATCACTTTCCCAATCTCGGCAGGTGCGCGGCCACGACCGCAGGGTCCCGGCGGCGCTGCGCGCGGCGGGCCGTGGCCTCTTTCCAGCACCGGGGTCCGCCCGGCGCGAGGCGCGATTTTAGGTGGAGGGCCTTGTCGCGCCCTGGGAGGGCTTGCGCCGGGGTCGGCTCAGGACGGGTCGGGGATCGCCGCCGCGAGGCGCGGCGCGGCCCAGTCGATGAACTGGCGCACCCGCGGCGACAGCAGGCGCGCGTGCGGGTAGACGAGCTGGATCGGCAGGTCGGGCGGCTCGAAGGCCGGCAGCAGGCGCAGCAGCCGCCCGTCGGCCAGCTCGTCGGCGACCTGATAGTGCAGCAACCGGGCGATGCCGAGGCCCTGCGTGCAGGCCAGGCTGGCGGCCCGCACCTGGTTGGCCACCAGCCGGGCCGAGACGGTCTGCGTGAGCGGCGCGCCCCGGTCCTGGAAGTGCCAGTGGCGCCCGTGCGGCGCGAAGGCGATGCAGGCCAGCCCGCGCAGCGCCGACGGGTGCGCGACCGGCCCGGCCTCGCGCAGGTAGGCGGGGCTAGCGCAGACCACCAGTCGCGTGCGGCCCAACGGCACCGCGACCATCGAGGAGTCGGGCAGGCGGCCGATGCGCAGCGCGAGGTCCAGGCCCTCGTCCAGCAGGTCGGCCACGCGGTCGGCCAGCGTCAGCTCGATGCGCATCGCGGGATGGGCGGCGAGGAAGGCGTTCACCAGCGGGGCGACGTGGCGCCGCCCGAACTCGACCGGCGCGGTCAGCCGCAGCAGGCCGCCGGGGCTGTGGCGGCGCGCGTCGAAGCCGTGCTCGACCGCGTCGAACTCGGCCAGGATGCGGCGGCTCCAGGCCAGGAACTCCGCGCCCTCGTCGGTCAGCGCCAGGCGCCGCGTGTTGCGGTTCAGCAGGCGCACGCCGAGGTGCCGCTCCAGCGCCGCCAGCGCGCGCACGACCGCCGCCGCGGGCGACTGGCCCGCGCCTCGGCGGCGGCGCTCAGGCTGCCGGCCTCGACGATGCGCACGAAGGTCGCCATGGCTTCAGCCGGTCCATCGCCCGCCTTTCGTCTGTGCGCCGGGCGCAATGGTGTTGTCAGCGCGACGGCATTGGCGCGGCACGGTCGGCTGCCGACACTGACGCTCATCGCCCGCCCCTCGCCGTCCGCCCCGATGAGCCTCGCCGCCGCCGTCTCCCCGCCCCGCGCCGCACCGGCCGAAGCGTCGCACGCGCCGGTCCGCCTCGTCGCTTACGACCACGTCGGCATCCGCGTCAGCGACCGCCGACGCGCGCTGGCCTTCTACGAAGCGCTGGGCTTCGTCGAGCGCGCCCGCTTCCCGGGCCACGAGGCCAACGAGATGGAGAGCGCCGACGGCGTGCGCATCAACCTGATCTTCAACGCGGCGCGCCGGCCGGGCGCACGCAACGCGCTGCTCGACGAGCCGGTCAAGCTGCCCGGCATCACCCACCCGGCCTTCGTGGTCGACGACCTGGCCGCGCTGCAGGACTGGCTGCAGCGGCAGGGCATCGCGATCACCGAAGGGCCGCGGCGGCTCGGCCCCCGCCGGATCGCGCTGTTCATCCGCGACCCGGACGGCAACGTCCTCGAATTCGACCAACTGATCCCCCAAGGAGACACGGCATGAAGCTCTACGACCTGGAACTGTCCGGCAACTGCTACAAGGTGCGGCTGTTCGCGGCGCTGGCGGGCATCGACCTGGAGATCGTGCCGGTCGACTTCCTCGGCGGCGCGCACAAGCGGCCGCCGCTGACCGACCTCAACCCCTGGGGCGAGCTGCCGATTCTGGTCGATGGCGAGCGGGTGCTGCGCGACTCGCAGGCGATCCTGGTGCACCTGGCGGGCAGCTACGGCGGCGCCGCCTGGTGGCCGGCCGAGGCGCCGCTGCAGGCCGAGATCGTGCAGTGGCTGTCGACCGCGGCCAACGAGATCCAGAACGGCCCCGCGTCGGCGCGGCTGGTCGACCGCTTCGGCTACACGCTCGACAAGGCCGACACGCTGGCCCGGGCGGCCCGCATCCTGCCGCTGCTCGATGCCCACCTGGCCGACCACGCCTGGCTGGCGATCGGCCGACCGACCATCGCCGACTGCGCGATGTACCCGTACGTCGCGCTGGCGCCGGAGGGCGGGATCGACCTCGCGCCGTACCGGCACATCGCGCGCTGGATCGAGCGCGTCCGCGCCCTGCCGGGCTACCGGGCGATGCCGGGCACCTGAGCACGGCGGCCGGCCCGAGACCCTGCCGCGAACCGGGGATGGCGGGCAGACCGGCTAGAATCCGCCCACTTTCGAGGAGCGTTGCAACTCCCGCCCGGGAGCCAGGCTCGAAAGTCATCCCCCGATGCAACGGCGCTCACCCGCAGGCCCCCGCCGCCGGTGAGCACACCCTCTCCTGCGGCGTCCTGCGGTTTCCTGAATCACGGAGACCCGTCCATGAGCGCCGTCCTCAAGCCCACCCCCACCCACGATCACCACGTTGCCGACCTGTCGCTCGCCGACTGGGGTCGCAAGGAAATCAAGATCGCCGAGACCGAGATGCCCGGCCTGATGGCGATCCGCCAGGAATTCGCCGCAAGCCAGCCTCTGAAGGGTGCGCGCATCACCGGCTCGTTGCACATGACGATCCAGACCGCGGTGCTGGTGGAAACGCTGCAGGCGCTGGGCGCGCAGGTGCGCTGGGCCTCGTGCAACATCTTCTCCACGCAGGACCACGCCGCCGCCGCGCTGGTGGCGGCCGGCACGCCGGTGTTCGCCTACAAGGGCGAGACGCTCACGGACTACTGGGACTACACCCACCGCATCTTCGACTTCGGCGCCAAGGGAACGGACGGCGAAGGCCCAAACATGATCCTCGACGACGGCGGCGACGCGACGCTGCTGATGCACCTGGGCCAGAAGGCCGAGAAGGACCCGTCGGTGATTTCCAAGCCCACCAGCGAAGAGGAGACCTGCCTGTTCGCCGCGATCAAGGCCAAGCTGGCGCAGGACCCGACCTGGTACACGCGCAAGAGCGCCCAGATCATCGGCGTGACCGAGGAAACCACCACCGGCGTGCACCGCCTGAACGAGATGAGCGCGAAGGGCACGCTGCTGTTCCGCGCAATCAACGTCAACGACTCGGTGACCAAGAGCAAGTTCGACAACCTGTACGGCTGCCGCGAGTCGCTGGTCGACAGCATCAAGCGCGCGACCGACGTGATGATCGCCGGCAAGGTCGCCTGCGTGGCCGGCTACGGCGACGTGGGCAAGGGCTCGGCGCAGGCGCTGCGCGCGCTGAGCGCCCAGGTGTGGGTGACCGAGATCGACCCGATCAACGCACTGCAGGCCGCGATGGAAGGCTACAAGGTCGTGACGATGGAGTACGCCGCCGACAAGGCCGACATCTTCGTCAGCGCCACCGGCAACAAGAACGTGATCCGCTACGAGCACATGGCGGCGATGAAGGACGAGGCCATCGTCTGCAACATCGGCCACTTCGATAACGAGATCGACGTCGCCTCGCTCGAGAAGCTGAAGTGGGACGAGATCAAGCCGCAGGTCGACCACGTCGTCTTCCCGGACGGCAAGAAGATCACGCTGCTGGCCAAGGGCCGCCTCGTGAACCTGGGCTGCGCCACCGGACACCCGAGCTTCGTGATGAGCTCGTCGTTCGCCAACCAGACCATCGCGCAGATCGAGCTCTTCACGAAGAGCGCCGACTACCAGGCCGGCAAGGTCTACGTGCTGCCCAAGCACCTGGACGAGAAGGTGGCGCGCCTGCACCTGAAGAAGGTCGGCGCGATGCTGACCGAGCTGACTGACGAGCAGGCTGCGTACATCGGTGTCAGCAAGTCCGGTCCGTACAAGGCCGACACCTATCGGTATTGACACCCACCCCCGTTGCGGCTGCGCCGCTCCCCCTCGAAAGGGGCGACGCTGGCGGGCCGGCGGAGCCGGACCCGCGGCGTCCACTCGGTTCTATCTCATGCCAAGAGTTGATCAGTTGATTGTCCAGCGTGGGCTTGCGCCGACGCGTTCGGCGGCGCAGCGGTTGATCGACCGTGGCGCGGTCGAGCGGCGCGCGGCGGTCGACTGGGTGCGGCTGCGCAAATCCGGCGAGGACCTGCCGGAGGCCACCGAGCTGCGCATCACCGACGACGCCGAACTGCGCTGGGTGTCGCGCGCCGGGCTCAAGCTCGACGGCGCGCTGGCGCAGTGCGGCCTGGCGGTGACCGGCGTGACCGCGCTCGACGTCGGCCAGAGCACCGGCGGCTTCACCGAGGTGCTGCTGGCGCACGGCGCGGCGCACGTGGTGGGCGTCGATGTCGGTCGCGGCCAGCTGCATCCCTCGCTGCGCGGGCATGCGCAGGTCACCGTCCTCGAAGGCATCAACGCCCGCGGCCTGACGCGCGAGGCGCTGGGCACGGCCATGCCGGCCGGCGGCTTCGGCCTGGTCGTCGCCGACCTGAGCTTCATCCCGCTGACCACCGTGCTGCCGGCACTGGTGCCGCTGCTCGCGGCCGACGGCCACCTGCTCGCGCTGGTCAAGCCGCAGTTCGAGCTGCAGCCCAAGGACATCGGCAAGGGCGGCCTGGTGAAGAGCGCCGCCTCCTACGCCGAGGTGCAGCGCAAGCTGCGGGCCACCTGCGGCGAACTGGGCCTGGACGTGACGGCGTGGCTGGACAGCGTGGTCGCCGGCGGCGACGGGAACCGCGAATTTTTCATCTGTGCCGTGCCTGCGGGCCGGCGGCTGGAGTCAGACACATGAGCGACACACCTTCCCTGAAGCTGCCGGTGCCGGTGAGCTTCGAGTTCTTCCCGCCCAACACCGAGGCCGGCAGCGAGAAGCTGAAGACCGTGGTGCGCGAGCTGGGCAGCGCGGCCCCCGAGTTCTTCAGCGTGACCTACGGTGCCGGCGGCTCGACGCGGGACCGCACGCTGTCGACGGTGCGCGACATCGCCGCACTGGGTTTCGAGGCGGCGCCGCACCTGTCGTGCGTCGGCTCGACGCGCGCCGGCATCGCCGAGATCCTGGCCTCCTACCGCGCGCAGAACATCCGGCGCCTGGTCGCGCTGCGCGGCGACCTGCCGAGCGGCACCGCGACGGCCGGCGAGTTCCGCTACGCGAACGAGCTGATCGCCTTCGTGCGCGAGACCCAGGGCACCGACCTGCGCATCGAGGTGGCCGCCTACCCCGAGTACCACCCGCAGCAGCGCTACGCGCGGCGCGACCTGCAGCACTTCGCCAACAAGATGAAGGCCGGCGCCGACGCGGCGATCACGCAGTTCTTCTACAACCCCGACGCCTACTTCCATTTCCTCGACGAGGTGCGCGCGCTGGGTGTCGACGCGCCGATCGTGCCGGGCATCATGCCGTTCCACAACTACGCGCGCATCGCGCAGTTCGCGATGCGCGACGGCATCGAGATCCCGCGCTGGGTGGCCCTGAAGATGGAGGGCTACATGGACGACGCCGCGTCGATCCGCGCCTTCGGCATCGAGGTGGTGTCGCGGCTGTGCGAGCGGCTGATCGCCGGCGGTGCCCCGGCCATCCACTTCTACACGCTCAACCAGTCGGCGCTGACGCTGGAGGTCTGCCGCCGGCTCGCGTCGGCGCGCGGCTGAAACGCGCGCGGCGCGCTCAGACCACGCGCACTGCCGCCGGGTCGAAGTCGGGCTTCGGCGGCTTGAGCTTCATGCCCGCCAGCGCCTGCGCGACCAGCGTCGCGATCATCAGGTTGCGGTTGCTCTTGCTGTCGGCCGGCACCACGTGCCAGGGCGCGCAGGCGGTCGAGGTGGCCGCCAGCGCGGTTTCGTAGGCGGCCAGGTAGGCCCTCCACTTCGAGCGCGTCTCGAGGTCGCCGACCTGGAATTTCCAGCGCTTGGCGGGGTCGTCCAGACGCGCCTGCAGCCGTTCGCGCTGCTCGTCCTTCGAGATGTGCAGGAAGCACTTGACGAGGGTCGTGCCGCTGTCGTGCAGCAGGCGCTCGAAGGCGTTGATGTGGGCCAGCCGGCGTTGGCGCTCGGCGGCGTCGATCCAGCCTTCGACGAAGGGCACCAGCACGTCTTCGTAATGGCTGCGGTTGAACACCACCACCTCGCCGGCGCGCGGCACCACCGCATGCACGCGCCACAGGAAGTCGTGCGCGCGCTCCACCTCGGTGGGCGCCTTGAAGGCCGCCACGCGCACGCCGAGCGGGCTGCACTGGCGGAACACCGAGCGCGCGGTGCCGTCCTTGCCCGAGGTGTCCATGCCCTGCAGCACCAGCAGCAGCTTGGGCGGTCGGCCGGCACTGCCGTTGGCGTAGAGCAGGTCCTGCAGGCGGTCGATCTCGATCGCCAGTTCGGCGAGCCGCGCATCGTCGGCCTCGCGGCTGCTGCTGGCGGCCGGCCGCGCACCGGGGTCGATGTCCTTGAGCCGCAGCTTGCGGCCGACGCGGTAGGTCTTCAGGTAGGCGGTCGAGCGGGCCATCGCGACTCCTGGGAAGGCGGTGCGGCGACTGTAGCGCCGCGTGCACACCGCGACGCGTCGGGTTGATCTGCCTCAGAAAGCCGCAGCGGCTTCAACGCTGCGCGCCCGCGCGCTTGAGCCAACGCAAGCCGCGGCGTCCCGCCACGCACTGCAATGCACGGGCGGGAAGCTCCCCGTGCATTCCGGAGTGAAGCTCATCATGAAGAAGAAGACCCTCGCCGCCCTCGCCCTCGCCGCCCTCGGTGGCGCCGCGGCCGCCGCACCGACCGGCGGCGACTGGCTGGTGCGCGTGCGCGCGCTGCACCTCGACCCGGCCAACAAGGACAGCACCGGCGTCGGCCTGGCCATCGACAGCAAGACCTTCCCCGAACTCGACATCAGCTACTTCTTCACGCCGAACTGGGCCGCCGAACTGGTGCTGACCTATCCGCAGAAGCAGGACGTGAGTGCCTCCGGCACGCGCATCGGCAGCCTCAAGCACCTGCCGCCGACGCTGTCGCTGCAGTACCACTTCCTGCCCGGCGCGGCGGTCCAGCCCTACCTCGGCGCGGGCATCAACTACACGCGCTTCTCGTCGGTCGACTTGCCGGCGCCGTTCAGCATCGAGAAGAACAGCGTGGGCCTGTCGGTGGGTGCCGGCGTGGACGTGCCGCTCGGCGACCGGCTGGTGCTGAACCTGGATGTAAAGAAGGTGCAGATCCGCACCGACGTGTCGGCTGCGGGGGTGAAGGCGGGGACCTTCAAGGTCGACCCGGTGCTGTTCGGCGTCGGGCTCGGCTGGCGCTTCTGAGGCGGCGCGCGATCAGTCTTCGCGCGACCAGGCGACGCCGTCCTCGGTGAGCATGGCGTCGAGCGGGATGTCGTGCGGCTCGCCCTCGAGCCAGTCGATGTAGCCGTGCCGGTAGCCGATGCCGACCGTGAACGGCCGCGGCTCCAGGGCCGCCAGCGTGCGGTCGTAGAAGCCGCCGCCGTAGCCGAGCCGCAGGCCCTTCGGGCCGAAGCCGACGCAGGGCACCAGCAACAGCGTCGGCATCACGAGGTCGGTGCCCTTGGGCTTGGGGGATGTCGTAGGCATCCTCCTCCATCGGGCAGCCGGGGTACCACTGGTGGAAGCGCAGCTGCTTGGTCTGGCGGTTCATCACCGGCAGGCCGATCCGGCGCGGCGGGCCCTCGCCGGTACCGTGTCCGGCACCCTCGGTCCAGCGGTGCAGCGACGGCAGGGGATCGAACTCGCCCTTGATGGCCCAGTATGCGCCGACCGTCACGTCCTCGCGCTGCGTGAGCCACACCCGCAGCACGCCCTGCAGCTGTTCGGCACGCTCCAGGCGATCGGTCAGGCTCTGCCGCTCGGCCTGCAGCATGCGACGCAGTTGCGCCTTGTCCGGCCGGCTCATCGGGTCGTAGGGCAGGGTCATGGGCGGGTCCGTGGCGGGCTGGCGTGGCGTGTCATCGAGGCAGCCCGGATTTTGCCCCGCAGGATGGCCTGCGCCCCAAGGTCGCTGCCTACACTGTGGCAATGGCCCCACCCCGCGACGAATTTGCTGCGCACTGCGTCGAGTTGCTGTCATCCGTGGGACCGGCGCATGCGAAGCGCATGTTCGGTGGCCACGGCCTCTACCTCGACGGGCTGATGATCGGTCTGATCGCCGCCGACCAGCTCTACCTCAAGACCGACGCGCAGACGTTGCCGCAGTGGCGAGACGCCGGCGGGCGGGCCTTCGTCTACGAAAGTTCGCGCGCCGGCGTGGTGCGGACCGCCACCATGAGCTACTGGACGCCGCCCGACGAGGCGACCGAGTCACCCGATGCGCTGCGACCCTGGGCCCGGCTGGCGCTGGAGGCGGCGTTGCGCGCCCAGGCGGCGCGGGTCCGCAAGCCCGCCGCCGCACCACGCCGCCGCAAGCCGGCCCGGTAGGCCGACGCGGTCGCCGGATGCCTCAGGCCGCCGGCTCTTCCAGCACCTCGAAACTGGCCACCGACCAACCCTCGGCCAGCACCTCGGTGCCGGCCGGCAGGCGCAGGCTCTGGCCGGCCGCGAGCCACCAGTCTTCCGGGATCTGCCCGCCGAGACGGCCCTCGGCGGTCACCCAGAGCCGGCCTTCGCGCAGCCGCAGCCAGCGGGTGTGCGCGC
>NZ_AZSN01000093.1:0-14621 GCF_000576225.1 Methylibium sp. T29-B
CCCTCCGCCCGCGCCCCCGCCGCCGGTGAGCGTGGTCGAACTCAGCGCACGGCCGGCCGAGCAAGCGCTGCTCGCAGGCCTCCGCGCCTACGACGATGGCCAGTACAAGCTCGCCGAGCAGCGCCTCGGCGGCGCGCTGAAGGCCGGTCTCGCAGCCCCCAAGGACCGCGCCGCCGCCCACAAGACCCTGGCCTTCATCTATTGCACCAGCCAGCGCGCCAAGGCCTGCGAGAACGCGTTCCGCGCCGCACGCAGCGCCGACCCGGCCTTCACCCTCAGCAAGGCCGAGGCCGGCCACCCGCTCTGGGGACCGGTCTACCGTCGCACGCTGGCTGCACCCTGAGTGCCTGACCGATCTTGCCGATCTCCTCACTGCCCCCCGCGTTCCGCTTCCCGCTGCGCGTGTACTGGGAAGACACCGACGCCGGCGGCGTGGTGTTCTACGCCAACTACCTGAAGTTCTTCGAACGCGCCCGCACGGAGTGGCTGCGCGGCTTCGGCTTCGAGCAGGAGATACTGCGCACCCGCGAGAGCGTGATGTTCATCGTCAGCGAGACCGCGGTGCGCTACCTGCGCCCGGCCCGGCTCGACGACCTGCTGCAGGTGAGCGTGACGATCCGCGAAGCCCGGCAGGCCAGCCTGCAGCTCGCGCAACAATGCTGGCGCAGCGATCCCGACGGCGAGACGCTGCTGGCCGAAGGCACGATCCGCATCGGCTGCGTGGACAGCGGAACCTTCCGCCCGCGTCGCATTCCGATCTCTCTCCTCGAAGCCCTGGCATGAATTCACAAGACCTCTCGATCTTCCAGCTGGTGCTGCACGCGAGCCTCGTCGTGCAGTTGGTCATCGTCGCGCTGCTGGCGATGTCGCTCGCGAGCTGGACCGTGATCTTCGGCAAGCTGTTCGGGCTCAAGCGCGTGCGCGCGCTCAACGAGGGCTTCGAGCGTGACTTCTGGTCGGGCCAGAACCTGCAGGACCTGTACGCCGACGCCGCCAAGAAGGCCGACCGATCCGGCCCGATGACGCGCATCTTCGCCTCCGGCATGCGCGAGTTCATGAAGCTGCGCGAGCGCCGCGTGGCCGATCCGGGCGCGCTCCTCGACGGCTCTCGCCGCGCGATGCGCGCGAGCTTCCAGCGCGAACTCGACACCGTGGAATCGCACCTGAGCTTCCTCGCCTCGGTGGGCTCGGTGTCGCCCTACGTCGGCCTGTTCGGCACCGTGTGGGGGATCATGCACGCCTTCACCGGCCTGGCGAACCTGCAGCAGGTGACGCTGGCCACGGTGGCCCCGGGCATCGCCGAGGCGCTGGTGGCCACCGCGATCGGACTGTTCGCCGCCATCCCGGCGGTGCTGGCCTACAACCGCTTCGCGCGCGACATCGACCGCATCGCGATCCAGATGGAGACCTTCATCGAGGAGTTCTCCAACATCCTCCAGCGCAACATCGGCCAAGGGCACTGACCCATGGCACAAGTCACTGCACGCCACGGCTCGCGCCGCCGCACCATCAACGAGATCAACATGGTGCCCTTCATCGACGTGATGCTGGTGCTGCTGATCATCTTCATGGTGAGCGCGCCGCTCATCACCACCGGCGTGGTCGACCTGCCCTCGGTCGGCCAGGCCAAGCGCCAGCCCGACAAGGTGATCGAGGTCGTGGTCGGCACCGACGAGAGCCTGAAGCTGCGCGTCGACGGCAAGGACGCGGCACGCACCTCGCTGCGCGAACTGGCCGGCCGCGTGACGGCGCTGCAGAACGGCAGCGCCAACACGCCGGTGATCATCGCCGCCGACCGCAACGTCAAGTACGAGCAGGTCGTGAAGGTGATGGACACGCTGCAGAAGTCCGGCGTTCAGCGCGTGGGCCTGGCGGTCAAGGCCACCGGGGCCTGACGCCGCGATGAACGCGACGACGCTCGACGACCTGCGCCCGCGCAAGCCCGGGGGGCTGCCACGGGGCGGCCGTGCTGGCGCTGATCGCGCACGGGCTGCTGGTGCTGGCGCTGAGCCTGAGCGTCAACTGGCGCAGGTCCGAACCGGCCGGCGTGGAGGCCGAGCTGTGGGCGGCTGTACCGCAGATTGCTGCGCCCCGCGCCGTGCCGCCCGAACCGACGCCCACGCCGACCCCGCCGCCGAAGCCCGAGCCGCAGGCCAAGGCCGAACCACCCCCACCGCCGCCGAACCGCGACGCCGACATCGCACGCGAGAAGCGCGAGCAGAAGGAGAAGCTCGAGAAGCAGCGGCTCGAGGAACAGCGCAAGGAAGACGCGCTGCGCAAGAAGAAGGAACAGCGCGAGCAGGAAGAGAAGGCCCAGGCCGAAGCCGACAAGCGCGAGGCGGAGAAGAAAAAGAAGGCCGAGGCCGAGCGCCAGGCCAAGCAGGAAGCCATCCGCAGGCAGCAGCTCGACCGCGTGATGGCCGAGGCCGCCGGTACCGGCGCGCCGGGCAGCACCGGCACGGCGGCGCAGAGCGCGGGGCCATCGGCCAGCTATGCCGGTCGCATCAAGGCACGCATCAAGCCCAACGTGGTGTTCGGCGACGAGGTCGACGGCAACCCGCTCGCCTCGGTGGAGGTGAAGGTGGCCCCCGACGGCACGATCGTCGGCCGCCGGCTCGTCAAGTCCAGCGGCGTCCCGGCCTGGGACGAGGCCGTGCTGCGCGCCATCGACAAGACCGAGGTGCTCCCGCGCGACACCGACGGCCGCGTGCCGTCGGCCATGCTGCTGGACTTCCGTCCGCGCGATTTCTAGCGGCGTGGCGAGCCGCCCACGCGCGGCCACCACCACGCATCGAGCGACCACTTGCCGGGGCCCCACAGGGCCAGCGCCGCCAGCAGGCTGCCCCAGAACACATGCTGCTGCAGCGCCGCCGGCGCGATCTCCTCGAGGCTGAGAACGGCCACCACGTTCATCACCGACAGCCCGAGCGCTCCGAAGCGGCCGAACAGCCCGAGCACCAGCAGCACCGGCAGCACCAGTTCACCGCCGGTGCCCATGACCGCGGCCAGGTGCGGCGGCAGCAGCGGCACCTTGTACTCGTCCTGGAACAGCGCGAGCGTGGTGTCCCAGTCGGCGATCTTGGTCAGCCCGGAGCGGAAGAACACCGCGCCGACATAGAGGCGTGCGGCCAGTTGGGCCGCCGGCTGCAGCGCCTCCAGCACGCGGGTGCCGGTGCGGCACAGCGCCAACGGGGTTTCAAGCCAGGTCTGGGTCATGGTGTTTCTCCTCGGTCTCGTCAACAAGCTCGGCCTTCCACAGCCAGCCGCGTTGCAGGGCCTGGATCAGCCAGGCGCTGAAGTCGAATCCCCGGCCGGCCCGCTGCAGCGCCTCGGCCAGCGTGCGGCGCGCCTGCAGAGCCTGCATCCAGGCGAACACCGGGGCATCGACCGGCGTCACGTCGGCCCGCCAAGCGGTGCGCCCGACCACCACGGACTCGGCCTGGCCGGTCGCGAGCGCCTCGCGGACGGCGGCGACGGCAGCATCACCGTCGTGCCGATGGGCTGCGTGCAGCGCCGCCACCGGCCAGCGGCTCGCGAGCAGTTGCACCGCCGGTGCCAGCCGCAGCCTCAAGGCCTTGGCCGGGTGCTCGGCCAGCCAGGCAAGCGTGTCGCGATCGAGCACGGCATCGGCCGCACCTTCGCACTGCACGATCGCGGCGTCGAGTCGCGCGCAATCGCCGAGGTAGGGCCATTCGGCGAGGTCCGCCTGCGCCTCGACGAAGGTCGGCAGATCCTGCCCCCATTGCGCGAGATCGCCACGCTGCGGCGGCGCGTCGCACCACAGTGCGCGGGCCACCCGGCCGAAGTCCTCTGCGCCCACCAGGGCCAGCAAGGTCGGATAGGCCACGGCCAGCGCGCGTTCGGCGGCGGCCGCGGCATGGGCCCGGTAGGCCTCGAGTCCGAGCTGCAGCCGCGCGCCCTGCTCCGCCAGGCGTGCCGACGGCACCGGCGCGGCGCCGCGCAGGGTCGCCAGCAAGGCGCTCTGGCGTGCGGCCTCGGTTCGCCGTTCTGCGGAGCACGTCATGCCGCGCTCCGCAGGCCGGCGACCTCGTGCTGGCAACGTGCCGCCTGCGCGGCTTCATCCAGCAGCACGTCGAGCGCGGGCACGTCGGTGTCCCATTCGATCAACGTCGGCAGTGCGCCCAGGCGCGAGACGGCGTGCCGGTAGACGGCCCACACCGGTGCGTGCACGCGGCTGCCGTGATCGTCGATCACCAGCGCGCCGGCATCGCAATAGCCGGCCAGGTGGATCTCGCCGACCACGTCGGCCGGCAGCGCGTCGACGAAGGCGCAGGCCGCGGCCACCGGATCTCCGGCCGCCGGATCGGCACGCTGCGCGTTCAGTGCGTTGACGACCAAGTTGTTGACATCGAGCAGCAGCTGGCAGCCGGTGCGACGGGCCAGCGCCGCGAGGAACGCGGGCTCGGGCATCTGGTCGGCGTCGTCGAAGGAGAGATAGGCCGACAGGTTCTCGACCAGCAGCGGACGGCGCAGGCGCTCCTGCACCTGCTGCACGTTCGTGCACAGGAGGTCGAGCGAGGCCGGAGTGAAGGCGATCGGCAGCAGGTCGGCCGCATGCAGCACGGTCGACGCATCGCCCGGCACCGATGCCCGCGCGAAGCAGGCATGGTCCGACACACGCACCGGCCCGATGCGATCGACCAGCCTGGCCAGCCGTTCCAGATGCCAAGCATCGACGCCGGCCGCGGAACCGAGAGCGAGCCCGACGCCGTGCAGGCTCACCGCATGGTGCTCGCGCACGTCCGACAACACCGCCAGCGCGGCCCCACCCTCGGCGAAGAAATTCTCCGCATGGACCTCGACGAAGCCGACCGCCGGGCGGCGTTCGGCCCACTCCCGGTAGTGCGGCTGGCGCAGACCGATACCGACGCCGGCCGGGGTCGAACGCGCGTCCATGCTGAGCGACGGAGAGGATCGCTGCGTCCGGTGCCGTGCGTCTTTTTGCTGTTACTTCTTCTCGGCCAGCTTGGCCTTGGCTTCGGCGGCGCTCAGGCCACCGGCGGCCTTGCAGGTGCCCTTGGCGACGTACTTCCATTCGCCGACGTCGCCCGCCGTCGCCTGGCCCGCACACGAATGGGTTCCCGACAGGTTGGCGCAATCGTTCTGCCCGGCCTTGGCGATGCCGTAGCACTTCTCCTTGCCCGAGTCCTGGGCGGCGGCCGGGCCGACCAGGCCCAGCGCGAGGAGGGAAGCGAGGGCGGACGATGCGATCAGATGCTGGTTCATGCAGTGCTCCTGGAGGGGGATTGAATGGGCCGCCACGGAGGCGACGTGCATGTGTCGCGAAGACCGGAAGATTCTTACACTGCCCCCTGCTTCCTCTCATCGAAACGGCCCTTCATGACCGACGTGTCCGCCTTGCTCGAAACCTTGCGCCCGCAGTTGCTGCGCTATGCGCAACTGCAGTTGCGCAATCCGGCCTGGGCCGAGGACGCGGTGTCGGAGACGATACTGGCCGCACTCGAGAAGCCGGAGGCCTTTGCCGGCCGCGCCGCGCCGAAGACCTGGCTGATCGGCATCCTGAAGCACAAGCTGGTCGACCAGGTGCGTCGGCATGCGCGCGAGTGCTCGATGACGAGCGACGAAGACGACGGCGCAACGCTCGAAGAACAGCTGTTCGACGAAACGGGCCACTTCCGCGACGCCCCGATCGAATGGGGCGACCCACAGGCGATCGTGGCCCAGGATCAGTTCATCAAGGTGCTCGACGCCTGCATCGAGAAACTGCCCAACCAGCTCGGCCGCGTGTTCCTGATGCGCGAGTGGATGGAACTCGAAACTGACGAGATCTGTAAGGAACTGTCGGTCACGCCGACGAACCTCTGGGTCATGCTGCACCGGGCCCGGTTGAGGCTGCGGGAATGCCTGCAACTCAACTGGTTCGGCGAGCCCGCCCTCGCTCTGTCTTCCGTCCCGCCCGCCCCGAAGCGCCGATGAAGCTGCCCTTCCTCATTTCATGCCGTCAGTCCGCGCGCCTGCTGTCCGGCCGCCTCGATCGCCGCCTCTCGCCGGCCGAGCGGGTGACGCTGCGCCTGCACCTCGCGATCTGCAAGGTCTGCCCGGTGTTCGACCGCCAGCTCCGGCTGATGAGCCGTGCCATGGGGACGTGGCGCGCGTACTCCGAGCGCAATGATCTCGGACCTTGAGTCCATCGAGAGACACGACGCCCGGCGCGCGGAACACGAATCAAAGAGCTAAGCCCTGCACGTGCGGCACGCAACTCAGGATGCTGTGCAAGGCTTGTCGATGAGGGACATGCCGGTAGGCAGTGGCTTCGCCGGCGTCGACGTGACAGCCAGATCCTTTGCGATCTGCTCGCGGCGTCCTCCGCGCTTCGCGTCTGCATCGACACGGCGTTGGGCATCGGTGAACCTGGCGCGACACTCGCCCCGGACGGCCTCGAATCGACTGTTCTTCAGGCGAGGATCCTGCTCACGCATCCACGTCTCATGCGACAGCCTGAACTGGCTGACGGAGTCAGTCTGGCAGGACTCGAACGCGTCCAGGATGCCCGGGACGACTTCGATCGGGAAGTTTTTGCCGGTGCGGACGTAGTCCTCCAGAAGCTGATCGGTGGTCGACGTGGTTGCAAGATAGTCGCTCAACAGAATCGGCCGGAACGGAGGCGCAACCTGCGGCAGGTTGGCGAGAACGATGGTTTCGAGCGTATCGATGCGCTGCAATGTGTCTCTCAGTGAGATCACCGCGCTGGAATTCGGCTTTGCACCCTTCGCCTGAATCTCCGTCAGGGTCTTGCGATAGACATCCTCGACGGCGCGAATGAACTGCGGCGTGTTCGCGAACTTCAGTTCGACCAGTCTTTGCTGCAAACGCCAGGTGCACTCACGTTGCGCTGCAGGCAGGCGTCGAGGAACATCGAGTGCACTCGCCGGGCGCTCAGCCGCCGAAGCGGCGCTGAGGCTCTCGCAGTCGCCTGCGGTGCTCAGTGCACGCTGGCGGCGCCAAGCGTCGAAGCTTGCCAGTGCATCCTTGTCGACCCTCGTCGCAGACTCGAGGGCCGCCTGTTCCTGTTCGAGCGCCTTGCGCCGCGAACTGTCGACCACTGCCTGGCTCCAGGCGGCGTACTGGAACCCATCGCTCGAACCTGCGCCTCCGGCCGCACGAAGCGGCAGCGCGGTCCGACCGTCGACGCGCAACCGCAGGCACACGGGTCCGGTCGGCACGCCCCGCAGGCTGTCCGCCAGCGTGAACCGCAGCTGGCTGGCGCCGGCCGTCATGCGGGTCGACGCGACAGGATCTCCCGTGACACGGCCGTTGGCCGTCTGGTACTCGCCCACCGCTTCGACGATGGCGCCCGGCCGCAAGCCGCGCACGATCAGGGAGTCAGGCGCCCAGCTCAGCGCCACATCCTTTCCGTTCGCCATCAATGCCACGCCGGGAAGTGCGTCGCCAGCCCGGGGCACCGAGGCGACGCATGCCGTCAGTCCGAGCGCCACCACGGCGATTGCACCGGCACGACCACGTCTGGCCCCAAACCACGCCATGATGCCTCCGCTCACTTGTTGACCAGCCTGTCCGGCGTGAAGTTGTGGTAACCCAGGCTCTCGAGCTGATGGCTCGCCAGCAGGCAGACATCCTGAATCCGGCAGGCCAGATTGGCCTGGAAGATCCTCAAGGCGACTTTCGCGCCGACGCCCAGTTCGGACTCCCTTTCGAGCATTCGCCCGTGCATGAGTCGCATCGCCCGAAGTTCGGCCTGGGTCAACAGCTCCTGGAACGCCTGCACACCTTGCACATCGAGCATCGCGATGTCACGTTCCAGGCTTCTCGGTTCCGGCGCACCCCGCTCGTAGGGCCCCGCCAGCGGCTGACCAGCGATCTGCGCGAGCAGCGCGCTGTTGGGTCGCCCGCCCAGGGCCGTTGCGACGTACTGGACGTAAGCCGTCGAGGAGGCGCGCTCCTCGTCGGTGATTTCCTGCACCACGCCAACCAATCGGCTCGCGTCTTCGGCGACATGCGCTGCCAGTTCCGCCCATGTGGCATGAGCGTTGGCCTTGTCCGTTCCATCCACAGTCATGAAGGCCGACTTGGCGTGAATCATGAACTCCGCTCCGGGTTCGACCGTGCGGTTGTAGGCCCCAGGATCATGATCGTGCAGGCACTCACGCAGCGGACCCGAGGATGCTTCGCAACGACCGCCGTGGTCCCCAGGCGCTTGAACGCAAGGCCGATCTTGAAGGCTTCGCTGACCAGCCCTCCCGGCGAGTTGAGCCAGACCTCCCGGTAGCGCGCCGTCTGCTGGAGACCGCGACTCACGACGTCGAAACTTCTCGGGCCAATGGAGCCATACAGCCACAGCACCGGAACACCCGCCACCGCACCGAAGCAGTACGCCATCGGCGGCCTCGCACCAGCTGCTCTCCGTTCAGGCTGTGGTGGCTGGCTGGCACAAGCCTCGGGGGCCTCCTGCGCAGAGACCGAGCTCGTGATTGCCCACAGCAGAGAAGAGACGGCAAGGAACCGGACGGCCGGCCAGAACCTTTGGATGGCCAACACGGCAGGCCCCTCAGCTGACCGAGGTCACGGGCTTCCAGTCGGTCGTACCCGCCGTGCGGCAGACTCTTGCCATCGGCTCGGCTCGGCCTTCCTCCGCTTCGATCACGTCGCGGCGCGTTCCACATTCCCCACCGTCGGGCAGCGACTCCCGCTCGACGATCTCGGTGGTGCCCTTCGCATCCGGCCCCTGCCAGGTCACGGGCCCGGTCTGCTGTTGCGCCTTGTTCCAGGCGTCTTCCTGGGCCTTCTTCGATTCGGCCGACATCTTGTTGATGACGTTCGCCGCCACACCTCCTCCGACCGCACAACCGAACAGCCCTCCGCCCAGCATGTAGCTGCGCTCGCGGGACTTCTTCTGCGCAGGGGACAGCTTCAGCTTCTTGGCATCGCGTTCTGCCAACTGCTTTCCGAGGTAGACGCCTCCGGCGCCGGCCGCCGCGCAGAAGGCGGCAATGGCTGCCGATGTGCCCGACGGAGACGATTCGCCGCCGGGTCCCGGCGAAAGGCCGGGGATCGTTGGAAGATTCGGGAGCTTGGGGAGATTAGGGAGATTGGGGAGCGATGGAAAGGATTGCGCCCACGCAAGCTGCCCGCCCAACAGGCCAACCAAAACAAGCGCGACCACGCCGGTTCGATGCATCGACTCCTCCCGTTTTGTGCGTCGATCATAGCCAAAGGTGTTCGGCCATGAGCCACTCGAACGGGCGGTTCTCTACGCAGCGCGCCGGCGCAGGCGCTGGAATCGGAATCGATTCAGGCGCCGATCATGTGGCGCACGGCATCGCGCAGGCCGCGCTTGAGCGCCTGGCGGTCGATGTCCGGCTGGCGCAGCGTGCGAAGCATCAGCCCTCGAACAAGGCCAGCAGCAGCTCGGCGCGCGCCACCAGGTCGGCCTCGTCGACCGGTCCTCGCGCTGCGGCTCGCACCAGCTCGATGAGCCGCCGGCGCACCGTGGCGTCGGCCCGCCGAACCATGTCGGCGATCTTCGGGTTGCGCGAGGCCTCGGCCACGATCTCGATCTGCAGCGACGCGTGGTCGGCGTCGAGCCGGCGGTCGGTGCCCTCGTCGACGCGCTCGACCATCTCGTGCCGCAGGTCGGCCTCGCCCTGCATCTGAGCGGTCAGCGTGAGGAACTCGTCGATGTCGCGCGCGACGATCGCCTCGATGATCGCTTCCTTGCTGTCGAAGTAGTTGTAGATGTGGCCGGCGCTCATGCCGAAGGTCTTCGCGATCTCGGCCATGCTCGCCGCATGGAAGCCGCGGCGGCGGAACACCTCGACCGCGGCATCCAGGATCTGGCGGCGCCGCACCTCCGCGTGCGCCACCTCCTCACCGTCGATCAGGCTGCACCGTGCCATCGCCGCTCTCCGCTCCGCTGGTCTCAGCCCGTGGCCGCATCGGCGCGCTGCCAGCCGCCGCCGAGCACCTTGTACAGCGTCACGAGGTTGGCGCTGCGCGAGAGCCGCAGCGTGATCAGCGACTGCTGCGCCGCATACAGCGAGCGTTGCGCGTCGAGCACAGCCAGGTAGCTGTCCACGCCGCTGCGGTAGCGCGCCTGCGAGAGGCGGAAGGTCTCGCCGGTCGCGTCGACCAGCGCCTGCTGGGCGGCGAGCTGCGCGTCGAAGGTGCCGCGTGCGGCCAGCGCGTCGGCCACCTCGCGGAATGCCGACTGGATGGCCAGTTCGTACTGCGCCAGCGCGATGTCGCGTTGCGTCTTCGAGACCTCGAGGTTGGCGCGGTTGCGGCCGGCGTCGAAGATCGGCAGGCTCACCTGGGGCACGAAGCTCCAGGTGCGCGCGCTGCCCTGGAACAGGTCGGACAGCGAGCTGCTCGCCACGCCGGCCGAGGCCGTGAGCGCAATGCGCGGGAAGAAGGCCGCGCGCGCGGCGCCGATGGTCGCGTTGGCCGCCTGCAGCTGGCGCTCGGCCTGCAGCACGTCGGGGCGGCGCTGAAGCACCTCCGACGGCAGGCCCGACGGCAGCTCGGCCAGCCGGTCGATCCAGCGCAGGTCCTCGGGCTGCACGCTGCCCGGCCGCAGCTCGGCCGGCAATGGCCCACCGACCAGCAGCGCCAGCGCATTGAGGTCCTGCGCCAGCGCGCGGGTGTAGCGTGCCACGTCGCGCGCGCCACCTCCACGCTGGTCTGGGCCTGCCGCAGGTCGAGCGCCGATGCAACGCCCAGCTCGTGGCTGCGCTGCGCCAGCCTGTACGAGGACTCCTGGCTCTCCAGCGTGTCGCGCGCCAGACGCAGCAATTCGCCGTCGGCGGTCGCCGTGAGGTAGACGTTGGCCACCTCGGCCACCAGGCTGATCTGGGTGCTGCGGCGCGCCTCCTCGGTGGCGAAGAACTGCTGCAGCGCCTGCTCGTTGAGATTGCGGACGCGCCCGAACAGGTCGAGCTCGTAGGTCGAGAAGCCGATGCCGGCGCTGTAGGTGTGGCTCGTGACGGCGCGGCCGGCCTGGCTCAGGTCGGCCGGCGTGCGCTGGTGCACCGCCTCGCCGCTGGCCGCGACGGTGGGAAACAGGTCGGCGCGCTGGATCTGGTACTGCGCGCGCGCCTGCTCGATGTTCAGCGCCGCGACACGCAGGTTGCGGTTGTTGCTCAGCGCCAGCTCGATCGTGCGCTGCAGCGGCGCGTCGACGAACACCTCGCGCCAGGCCAGCTCGGAGGCGGCCACGCCACCGCCGGTGCCGGGCTCACCGTAGGCCTCGCCTTGCGGCCACGCGGGGGCCACGGGTGCCGCGGGGGCGCTCGTAGGTCGGCGCCAGGTTCATGCAACCCGCCAGGGCCGCGGTGGCCAGCAGCGTCAGGCGGCCGCGGCAGTGGTTCATCGTGGCGGTCCTCATGTCACTGTCCCTCCGCGACGGCCGGCGCACCCTGCGGCGCCGGGTCGACCTTGCGTTGCCTGAACAGGCGCCGTACCACCACGAAGAACAGCGGCACGAAGAAGATGCCCAGGAAGGTGGCCGCGATCATGCCGCCCAGCACGCCGGTGCCGATCGCGTTCTGGCTGCCCGAACCGGCGCCGGTGGCGAGCGCCAGCGGCAGCACGCCGAAGGCGAAGGCCAGCGAGGTCATCAGGATCGGTCGCAGGCGCAGGCGCACCGCCTCGAGCGTCGCCTCGATCAGGCCCTTGCCGTGCTCCATCTGCTCTTTCGCGAACTCCACGATCAGGATCGCGTTCTTCGCCGACAGGCCGATGGTGGTGAGCAGGCCGACCTGGAAGTAAACGTCGTTCGACAGCCCGCGCGAACTCGCCGCGATCAGCGCACCGAGCACGCCAAGCGGCACGACCAGCATCACCGAGAACGGGATCGACCAGCTCTCGTACAGCGCCGCGAGACACAGGAACACCACCAGCAGCGAGAGCGCGTAGAGCAGCGGCGCCTGCGAACCCGACAGCCGCTCCTCGTAGGACAGGCCGGTCCAGTCGAGGCCGATGCCGGCCGGCAGCTGCGCCACCAGCCGCTCCATCTCCTCCATCGCCTCGCCGGTGCTCCGGCCCGGCGCGGGTTGGCCCTGGATGTTCAGCGCCGGCAAGCCGTTGAAGCGCTCGAGCCGCGGCGAACCGTAGCTCCACTTGGCCGAGGCGAAGGCCGAGAACGGCACCATGTCGCCCTGCGCATTGCGCACGTACCACTTGTCGAGGTCCTCGGGCAGCATGCGGTGCGGCGCATCGGCCTGCAGGTAGACGCGCTTGACGCGGCCCTTGTCGATGAAGTCGTTGATGTAGGAGCTGCCCCAGGCGGCCGACAGTGTGGCGTTCACGTCCGACATCGCCAGGCCCAGCGCTCCCGCCTTGGCCGAGTCGATCTGCACGCTGAACTGCGGCGTGTCGTCCTGGCCGTTCGGGCGGACAGCCACCAGCACCGGGCTCTTGGCGGCCAGCCCCAGCAGCTGGTTGCGGGCCGCCATCAACGCGTCGTGGCCGAGCGCGCCGCGGTCCTGCAGGTACATGTCGAAGCCGTTGGCGGTGCCCAGCTCCAGCACCGCCGGCGGCGCGAAGGCGAAGCCCATCGCGTCGCGGAACTGCGAGAAGGCCTTCATCGCCCGCGCCGCCACCGCCTTCACGGTGTGGTCGGCGCCGGGCCGCTCGCTCCAGTCCTTCATGCGGATGAAGCCGAGTCCGACGTTCTGACCATTACCACCGAAGCTGAAGCCAGCCACGGTGAACAGACCCTGCACCGAGTCCTTCTCGGTCTCGAGGAAGTGGTGCTCGACCTGGCGCAGCACCTTCAGCGTGCGCTCCTGCGTGGCGCCGGCCGGCAGCTGGATCTGGGTGAACAGGATGCCCTGGTCCTCATCGGGCAGGAAGGCGGTGGGCAGGCGCGTGAACAGCCACGCCACCGCCAGCAGCAGCACCCCGTAGATCAGCAGGTAGCGCAGGCTGCGGCTGAGCATGCGACCGACGATGCCCTGGTAGCCCTTGCTGCTGCGGTCGAACATGCGGTTGAAGGCGCCGAAGAAGCCGGTCGTCTTGCCGTGGTCGCCTGCGGGATCGGCTTGAGCAGCGTCGCGCACAGCGCCGGCGTGAGCACCAGCGCCACCAGCACGGAGAGCACCATCGATGCGACGATGGTGATCGAGAACTGCCGGTAGATCACACCGGTCGAACCGCCGAAGAAGGCCATCGGCAGGAACACTGCCGACAGCACCATCGCGATGCCGACCAGCGCACCGGTGATCTGGCCCATCGATTTCTTGGTCGCCTCCTTCGGCGACAGGCCCTCCTCGCTCATGACCCGCTCGACGTTCTCGACCACGACGATCGCGTCGTCGACCAGCAGGCCGATCGCGAGCACCAGGCCGAACATCGTCAGCACGTTGATCGAGAAGCCGGCCACCGCCATCACGCCGAAGGTGCCGAGCAGCACCACCGGCACCGCGATCGTCGGGATCAGCGTGGCGCGGAAGTTCTGCAGGAACAGGTACATCACCAGGAACACCAGCACGATGGCCTCGGCCAGCGTCTTCACCACTTCCTCGATCGACAGCTTGATGAACGGCGTGGTGTCGTAGGCGACGATGGCGTCGAAGCCGGCCGGAAAGTAGGGCTTGAGCGCATCGATCCTGGCCTTCACCGCGTCGGCGGTGGCCAGCGCGTTGGCGCCGGCCGCGAGACGGATCGCCAGGCCGGCGGCGGGCTTGCCGTTGTAGAAGGACAGGCTGGTGTAGTTCTCGCCACCGAGCTCGACGCGCGCCACGTCCCGCAGGCGCACGGTTGCCCCGCCGGCGGCGGTGCGCAGGATGATCTGCTCGAACTGCTCTGCGGTCTGCAGCCGGCTCTGCGCGGTGATGGTCGCGTTGATCTGCTGGCCCGGGGCCGCGGGCAGGCCGCCCAGCTGGCCGGCCGAAACCTGGGCGTTCTGGGCCCGCACCGCCGTCGCCACGTCGGCCGGCGTGAGCTTGTAGTTCAGCAGCTTGGCCGGGTCGAGCCAGATCCGCATCGCGTACTGCGCGCCGAACAGCGTGACCTCGCCGACGCCGGTCACGCGGCTCACCGTGTCCTGCACGTTGGCCGCCACGAAGTCGGCCAGGTCGGTGCGGGTCATGCTCGGGTCGTCGGAGACGAAGCCGACCACCATGATGAAGTTGCGCACCGACTTCGTGACCGTCAGGCCCTGCTGCTGCACTTCCTGCGGCAGCTGCGCGGTGGCGAGCTGCAGCTTGTTCTGCACCTGCACCTGGGCGATGTCGGGGTTGGTGCCGGCCTGGAAGGTCAGCGTGATCTGCGCGGTGCCGGCGGCGTCGCTGTTCGACGCGATGTAGCGCAGGCCGTCGAGGCCGGTCATGCGCTGCTCGATCACCTGCGTGACGGTGTCCTCCAGCGTCTTGGCCGAGGCGCCCGGGTAGGTCGCCGTGACGGTGATCTGCGGCGGCGCGATGCTCGGGTACTGGTTGATCGGCAGGCTCAGGATCGAGAGTCCGCCGGCCAGCATGATGACCAGCGCGATCACCCACGCGAAGATCGGCCGTTCGATGAAAAAGCGAGCCATGGTGTGGTCCCCTGTCGCCGCGCTCAGGTGCCGCTGGCCGCCGCAGGGGCCGGCGTCGCAGCGGACGCCGCGGCGCCGGGCGCCGAAG
>NZ_AZSN01000094.1:0-14527 GCF_000576225.1 Methylibium sp. T29-B
CACGCTGATCAGCACCGGCGCCACCCTCGGCTACGAGGTCGACCTGTTCGGCCGCCTGGCCGGCGCCAGCCGTGCCGCCGCGCTGGACGCGCGGTCGCGCGAGGCGCTGCTGCAGAGCACCCGCCTGCTGGTGCAGGCCGACGTGGCCCAGACCTATCTCGCGCTGCGCGCCCTCGACGAGGAAAGCGCACTGGTGCGCGACACCGTCACCGCCTACCGCGACACGCTGAGCCTGATCGAGCGTCGGTTCAACGCCGGCGACATCGCCGAGCTCGACGTGGCACGGTGCGCACCCAGGTGGCGTCGACCGAGTCGGAGGCGCTGGCGCTCGACCGCCGCCGCGCGGAACTGGAGCACGCGCTGGCGGTGCTGGTGGGCGCAGCGGCATCCGACTTCCACGTGGACATCGCGGACTGGCGCAGCGCGCTGCCGGTCATCCCGGCCGGCGTGCCGAGCACGCTGCTGGCACGGCGTCCCGACGTGTCGGCCGCGCAGCAGGCGATGCTGGCCGCGCAGGCGCGCGTCGGTGTCGCGAAGGCGGCCTGGTTCCCGAACCTCTCGCTCACCGCCTCGGGTGGCTACGCATCGCCGGAGCTGGGCGACCTGTTCCAGTGGTCGGCGCGCTCCTGGGGCATCGGCGCGCTGCTGTCGCTGCCGCTGTTCGACGGCGGCCGGCGCGAGGCCGGCGTGCAGAACGCGAGCGCCGAGCTCGACGCTGCGCTGGCCGGCTACCGCGAGCAGGTGCTGGTGGCGTTCCGCGATGTCGAGGACCAGCTGTCGGCGCTGCGCTACCTGGCCGATCAGGACAGCGCGCAGGCCCGCGCGGTCGCGGCCGCGAGCCGTGCGACGGTGCTGTCGAGCTCGCGCTACCGCAACGGCCTGGTGAGCCAGCTCGACCTGCTGGACGCGCAGCGCAGCGAACTCGCCAACCGCCGGCAGGCGCTGCAGGTGCGTTCGGCGCAGTACCAGGCGACGGTGGGCCTGGTGCGCGCCCTGGGCGGCGCGTGGGACGCGCCGGCCGGGGTGGTGGGCACGGTCGCGCCTGGGCAGGCCGCGGTCGGCAGCTGAGCGGCGAGGCGGGTCGCTCGCGGCCTCAGCGCTCGCCGGGCTGGGGCGTGTGCAGGTTCCTGAGCCAGCGCATCCGCTCGGCGTCGGGCGGTTTCGTCAGCAGGCTCACGACCACGGCCACCGCGAGCCCGAACGGCACCGCGAACACGGCCGCCGCGACCGGATGGATGTCGAACCAGCGGGTCGCGACCGAGGGTGGGCCCAGCCCGAACAGCGCGCGACCCATCTCGAAGTTGACCGCCATGTAGTAGACGCACAGGCCCAGGCCGGCCAGCATGCCGGACGAGGCGCCGATGCCGTTGGCGCGCGGCCAGAAGATGCCCAGCGCCAGCGCCGGGAAGAAGGCCGCGGCCGCCAGCGAGAACGCCGCCGCGACCAGTGGCACCACCTGGGCGATGTGCAGCGACGCGACATAGGCCGCCAGCAGCGCGACCAGCAGCACCACCATCTTCGCCATCAGCACGCGGCGCGCCGGGCTGATCTGGCGGGTTGACCGACTGGTAGTACACGTCGCGCGACAGCGAATTGGAGATCGTGAGCAGCAGGCCATCGGCGGTGGACAGCGCCGCGGCCAGGCCGCCAGCCGCGACGAGGTAGGTCACGACGCTCGGCAGCCCGCCGATCTCCGGGGCGGCCAGCACGATCATGTCGCTGCTCAACTTGAGCTCGCCGAACTGCAGCAGTCCGTCGCCGTTGACGTCCTCCACGGACACCAGCGAGCCGCTCAACCGCGACCAGCGCAGCAGCCAGCCCGGCAGCTCGCTGAACCGAAGGCCCACCACGTGCGTCAGCACCTCGTGCTTCACGAACACCGCGAGCGCGGGTGCCATCAGGTAGAGCAGCAGGATGAAGAACAGCGCCCAGCCCACCGAGCGCCGCGCGGCGCGCACCGACGGCGTGGTGTAGCAGCGCATCAGCACGTGCGGCATCGCGGCGGTGCCGACCATCAGGCACAGCACCAGCGCGAGGAAGTTGCGCCGGGCCGAGCTCTCCGTCGCATCGGCGCTGCCGGGCGGCGCATCCGTGCCGTCGGCCACGGTGCGCACCGGCCCGGCATGCGGCGGCAGCCCGCCCAGCGGCCGGGCCCGGGCAGCGGCCTCGTCGCGTGCCTTCACATAGCTCTCGCGAGCGTCTTCCTCGTTGCGCGGCAGCGTGGCCTGCATCCGCCGCAGCTGCTGGATCTGGGCCAGCGGCGCGGCCTCGGCGCGCAACTGCGCGATCTGCGCCGACAGCTGGCGGTCGTCTTCTTCCATGCTGGCCCGCACATTGCCGAGCTTGGCGTCGGCCTGGGCGGCGCGCTGCGCATAGCGCGCCATCACCTCGCGCTCGCGCGGGTCGGCGACGAGCTGGCGCTCGCGCTCGCTCACCTGCTGCAACTGAGCCCCGTAGGCGAACGGCGCGACCGGGTTGCCGGTCTGCTTGACCGACAGCCACACCGTCGGCACCAGGTAGGCCACGATCAGCACGATGTACTGCGCGACCTGGGTCCAGGTGACCGCCCGCATGCCGCCGAGGAAGGAGCACACCAGCACGCCCCCGAGGCCGACGAACACGCCGATCTCGAAGCTGAAGCCGGCCAGGTGCGAGGTGACCAGGCCCACGCCGTAGATCTGCACCACCAGGTAGACGAAGGACACCAGCACCGCCGCTGCCGCGCCGACCAGGCGCGGCAGCGAGCCACCGTAGCGGGCGCCGAGGAAATCGGGGATGGTGAACTGCCCGAAACGGCGCAGGTAGGGGGCCAGCAGCACCGCGACCAGGCAGTAGCCGCCGGTCCAGCCCAGGATGTAGGCGAGGCCGGCGAAGCCCTGCAGGTAGAGCACGCCGGCGGTTCCGATGAAGGAGGCGGCCGACATCCAGTCGGCCGCGGTGGCCATGCCGTTGTACATCGCCGGCACGCGCCGGCCGGCGACGAAGTACTCGGTCTCGTCGGTGGTGCGGCACAGCAGGCCGATGACGGCATAGACGCCGATCGTCGCGATCAGGAAGGTGGCGCCCACCCAGCCGTGCCGGCCGCCGCCGCGATCGACCATGCCGACCAGCGCGACGAAGGCCAGCACGCCCAGCGCGAACAGACCGTAGATGCGGTGCAGCCGGCGCTCGAAGCCGCGGGCCGGATCAGCCAAGCCCGCGCTCCCCGGGCGGCGCCGGCTCGTCGGCGTGGAAGCGCGCGTCCAGCCGTTCCATCGTCAGCGCATAGCCCACGACGATGGCCAGGTAGACCAGCAGCGCGCCCTGGGCCACGATCCAGTAGCCGAGCGGAAAGCCGGCCACGCTGTCCGGCAGGACCTGCGCCAGACCGGGGAAGAACACGGTGACGCCGGCCCACAGCGCCACCAGCGCGGCCGTCAGGCGCAGCACGCGCCGCCAATGGCGCGCCTGCCTCGGGCGCTCGGGGTCCGCCGGTCCCTCCATGCCCTGCTCCTGCGTTGCGGCGCGTCTGCAGCGCCGCTCAGGATGCGGCCGCAGCGGCGTTGCGTCGGGCCACCCAGTAGGTCGCGCCCTCGCTGCCATAGCGCTCGGCGTGCGGCACGTCGTGCGCCAGGTCGAAGCGGTCACCGGGGCGCAGGTGGCGGGTCTGCGTGTCCACCGTCAGCCACATCTCGCCCTGGACCACCAGGGCCTCGACCGAGAACGGGTGCGTATGCGTGTCCAGCGCGACGAGCGGCTGCCAGCTGCGCTCGATCACCTCGTCGTAGCCTCGCGCGAGCGCGGCGGCCTTGAATTCCGGGAACGTGACGGCGCTCATGGGCGACTCCGCTGTCGGTTGCTGTGGATGCGGATTCTGCCTGCGGCGGCGCTGCAGCGCGTGCGCCGCCTGCCTAACGAAGCCGGCGGCGCACCCACGCGCTCAGCCATTCGCTGAAGACCACGGTGACCAGCACGCACAGCAGCAGCATCGCGACCTTCGGCCAGGCGAGCACACCGAGCGCCGCATCGAGCTTCATGCCGATCCCGCCGGCACCGACCAGTCCGAGCACGGTCGACTCGCGGATGTTGATGTCCCAGCGGAAGATGCCGATGGCCGCCGCTGCCGGAGCCACCTGAGGCACGACCGCCCAGGCCATGACCTGGGCGCCGGCGGCGCCGGTGGCGGTGATCGCCTCGAGCGGCTGCGGATCGATCTCCTCGATCGCCTCGTGCAGCAGCTTGCCGATGAAGCCGATGGAGCGCAGCGCGATGGCCACGATGCCGGCGACCACGCCAGGGCCCAGCACCGCCACCAGCAGCAGGCCCCAGATCAGCGAGTTGATGGACCGCGAGGCCACGATGACCGCCAGCGCCGCCGGCCGCAGCAGGCGGCGGCTCGGCGTCGTGTTGCGGGCGGCCAGGAAGGCGATGGGCAGCGCCAGCGCGCCGCCGAGCAGCGTGCCGAGCGTGGCGATGTTGAAGGTCTCCCACAACGGCTGCCACAGCTGCGCCATGAAGTCCCAGTCGGGCGGCAGCATGCGTGCGCCGATGTCGGCGGCCTGCGCCGGCGCATCCAGCACGAAGCCCCAGATCGTCTCCTGCGTCATCACCTGGAACGCCGCGCAGACCCCGCACAGCCCGAGGACCCATGCGGCGTAGCCCAGCCATTCGGCGCGCGTGCTGCGCCGCCGCCAGCGGGCGGGTCCGGCCGGCGGCGGACGGGTCGTCGTCACAGCGCCCGCCGACGCAGCCAGCCCGACAGCAGTTCCGTGGCGGCCACGACGACCACGATCACGACGATCACGGCCGCTGCGGTGCGGTATTCGTAGCGGTCCATCGCGGTGTGCAGCGTCGTGCCGATGCCGCCGGCGCCGACCACGCCGATCACCGCCGACTCGCGGAAGTTGATGTCGAGCCGGTACAGCGACAGCCCGACCAGGCGCGGCCGGATCTGCGAGAGCACCGCGAAGTCGAGTTGCTGCAGGAAGCCGGCGCCGGTGGCGCGCAAGGCCTCGAGCTGACCGGGCTCGATGTCCTCCACCCGCTCGGCCAGCAGCTTCGCCATGAAAGCGACCGTGGCGAAGCTGAGCGTCAGGAAGCCGGTGAACGGCCCGAAGCCGAACAGCACCACCAGCAGGATCGCGACGATCACCTCGTTGAAGCTGCGCGACACGGCGATCACGCCGCGGCACGGCAGGTAGATCCAGCGCGGGCTGAGATTGCGCGAAGCGCCGACCGCGAGCGGCAGCGAGAGCACGATGCCGACCGCCGTGGCGGTGATCGCCATCGTGAGGCTCTCGCGGAAACCGGCCAGCAGGTCGTCGCTTCGAGAGACGAAGTCGGGCCGCGCGAATGCGGCGACGAAGCGGGCGCCACGCGCCAATCCCTCGGCCAGACGTTCGGTGTCGATCTCCAGCGTCGCGAGCGCCAGCAGCAGGTAGAGCCCGACGCCGGCCGCCAGCGCCCACCGGTGGCTGCGCCGGCGGATCCACGGCGGCCTGCGCCATGCGAGCGCCGTCATTCCAGCGCCACGTCGAGGGCCGACGCCACGCGGCGCGGGTCGGCCGGGGCCGAGGGGGCTGCGGCGGCGGCTCGTCGTCACGGCCGTAGATGCGTTCGAGTTCCGTTGCCGTCAGGGCCGCGGCCGGACCGTCGTACACCACCGATCCGTCACGCAGCCCGACGATGCGCGGCAGCAGCTCCATGACCAGCCGCACGTCGTGGCTGCTGACGATCGCGGCGATGCCGTGCTCGCGGCACAGCTCGAGCAGCAGGCGCAGGGTCTCGCGCGAGCTTCGCGGATCGAGGCTCGCGGTAGGCTCGTCCACCAGCAGCAGCCGCGGCTGCTGCAGCAGCGCACGGGCCAGCCCGACACGCTGGCGCTGGCCCCCCGACAACGCGTCGGCCCGCTGGTTCTCCAGGCCCGCCAGGCCCAGCCGCGCCAGCAGCCGGTAGGCCTCGCCGATGTCCGCCGGCTTGAAGCGCCGAAACCAGCTGCGCCAGAAGCCCGTGCTGCCGAGACGTCCGGAGAGCACGTTCTCCATCACCGTGAGGCGGTCGATCAGCGCGTGGTTCTGGAACACCATGCCGATCAGGCAACGCACCCGACGCAGCGCCACATGCGACAGGCCGCGCACGTCCTGCCCGCCGAACAGCACCTGGCCCGCGGTGGGCTCGACCAGGCGGTTCACGCAGCGGATCAGCGTGGACTTGCCCGCGCCGGACGGGCCGATCAGGCCGACCACCTCGCCGGCGTCGAGCCGCAGGCTCACGTCGACCAGCGCAGCCTCGGCGTTCGCGTACCGCTTGTGCAGCCCGCGCAGCTCCAGCAGCGCCGGCGCGCGCGCCGCGGCGCTAGCGGCAGGCATGGCTCACCCCCATGGCCTGGTCGATCTCGCGCACGATCCGCCAGGTCTCCCGGTAGCTGACGGTCAGGAACTTCTCCAGCGGTGGATCGCCGCGCCCGAACTCGCCCGCCAGTGCGGACCCGCGCCAGTCGAACGAGAAGAAGGCCTGGCGCACCTTCGTCGCCAGCTCGGGGGTCAGGTTGTGCGCATGGCCGTAGGCGATGGTCGGGAACGACTCCGACGTGTAGAGCACCACCGTCTGCCCGGGCTTCACCAGCCCGCGGCGCTCCATGCCGAGGCGCACGAAATCGGCAATCGCCGCCGCGGGGTAGTGGCCGTTGGCGACGCCGAGGATGGAGTTGTCGTGCTTGCCCGAGAACACCGGCTGGTAGTCCCGTCCGGCCTTCATGTCGAACTTGTCGCGCAGCAGCAGCGACGCGGCCTTGAAGCCGGAATTGGAGGTCTCCGACGTGAAGGCGATCTTCTTGCCACGGAGGTCGGTCAGACGGTGGATGCCGCTGCCGGGGTGGGTGATGAGCTCCATCGCATAGCCGAAGCGGTTCTCACGGGTGGCCATCACCGCGAAGGGGACGAAGCCGGCGCAGTTGACTGCCAGCGGGATCGAGCCGGGGTTGAAACCGGCCACGTGCAGGCGCCCCGCGCGCATGGCCTCGATCTGCGCGGCATTGCCCTGCACCTGGAAGAACTGCACCCGCTTGCCGGTCGCGCGGGCGAGATGCTGGATGAAGCCGTCCCAGACCTTGGCGTAGACGGCCGGGTCCTCGACCGGCGTGTAGGCGAACACCAGCGTCGACGGGTCCACGCGCGCCGCGGGGTTGGCGGGCGTGTCGGCGACCAGGTCGCCGTCGGCGTCGGCATAGCGCGCGTCCATGGCACTGCCGGTGAACGTCGCGAGCGCCGCGAGCGCGGCGCACAGGAGCTGTTTCATATCCGTCCCGGACCCCCGCAGCGGCTCGACGCACCCGGCGCGGCGCAGGGCGCGCGGGCGCATCGGTTCGTCGCGCATCGATGTCGGGAAAGCGTACCCGCGATCCGGCGACGAAGCCATGCTTCGCCTTGCGGGTAAGCACCATGATGCACCTCGCGGTGCAGCGCAGCATCGACCGCGCGGTGGCGCTATCGGACACGCGTCAGTTGCGCGTCGTAGATCCGCACATGGCTGACCAGGCCCATCTCGTCGGTCTTGCCGCCGGCCTCGAAGCGCCCGGTCACGCGCACCGGCCCGTCGACGTACTCCACCGGCCGCGCGACGAAGATCGGCACGAAGCCGGCCCAGTCGAAGCTCACCGTGTGGAACGGACACAGGAAGGACGGCTCCTTGATCAGCATGAAGTACATGCCGTCGCGCGGCAGGATCCCGTCCATGAAGCCGACCAT
Organism: Methylibium sp. T29-B; assembly: GCF_000576225.1. Taxonomy (NCBI): domain Bacteria; kingdom Pseudomonadati; phylum Pseudomonadota; class Betaproteobacteria; order Burkholderiales; family Sphaerotilaceae; genus Methylibium; species Methylibium sp. T29-B. The sequence goes on from NZ_AZSN01000094.1 coordinate 7,725, forward strand.
CGTGACGCGCCGGCCCGACAGAGCGAGCGCCTTGGCCGATAGCTTCAGCACCGGCCCGGCACCGATGCCCTCCTGGAAGGTCGCGCCGACGTACAGCTCGCCGAAGCGCAGCGGCGCGGCGTCCTCGATCGCCTGCACGATGCCCGCGCAGGGCGCAGCCAGCGCCATCAGGCCGGCGGCACGAAGGACCTGGCGTCGGTTCGTCATGGCGCGTTCGACAGGTGGGGCGCGATGTCCTCGCGGCAGGTGAAGTAGGCCGGGACCGCGCCGGCCACCAGGCCCAGCAGCAGCGCCGCTGCCGGCGCCGCGAGTTCGCCCGGCGTGACGCCGGTCAGCTGGAGCGAGAAGCCGCGGCTGCCTTCGACATGCCAGGCGATCGCGGCGGCCGCACCGCGGCCCAGCACGAAACCCAGCGCGGCACCGGCGCCGGCGATCAGCAGCGATTCGGCGATCAGCAGGCGCGCCAGCGTGGCACGTGACGCGCCCAGCGCACGCAGCGTGGCGATCTGGCGGCGACGGTCGATCCCGGCTGCCGCCATGGCCAGCATGACGGCGAAGAAGGCGACCGCCGTCGCCAGCCAGGCCAGGCCGAGCACCACTTCCTCCCCGGCGCGCAGGTACTGCAGCAGCCGCGTGACCTCGCGGCCGGGAACCACCGCCTGCACGCGGGTGTCGCGCGCCAGCGACGCGGCGATGCGCGCCATGTCGCCATAGCTGCGCCCCTGCACCAGCAGTGCGGTGATCTCCGCGCGCGGCGAGCCCTCCGCCGCAGGTGCCGAATGCGCCGCCTCGCCTTCGTGCTCGTGCTCGTGCTCGTGCATCGACCATGCGGTCTCGAGTGCCGTGAAGATGGCGCGGTCGGCAGGAGCCCCTGTCGCCGGCAGCACCGCGGTCACCCGGTACGCCCGTTCCGCATGTTCGGTCGCCAGTTCGGCCGGCAGCTCGACGAGGCCATGGCTGGCGACGAAGCGGCTGCCGACCGCCAGGCCGGCCTGACGGGCCACCTTGGCGCCCACCACGGCGTCGAACGGTCGCGCGAGATCGTCCCCGCTCACGCCGGCGGGCCCGCGGCCCGACGCGTCGAGCAGCCCGAAGTAATCGGGGGTGGTGCCCACGATCAGGTGGCCGCGGTAGCTGTCGCCGAAGATGAAGGCACCAGGCGCGTCACGCCGGCGTCCGCCTGCAGCTGCCGGTACAGCGCGGTCGGGATGTTGCCGGTCGGTGCGTCCATGAAGAACAGCGTCGACAGCACCGCCTGCACCGCGCTGCCCTTGGCGGCGATGAGCAGCTGGTAGCCGCCGGCGCTGCGCTGCAGGCTCTCGCGGGTGGCGGCCGTCAGTGCCAGCGTGGCCGTCAGCAGCAGCACGCCGATGCCCACGGCCAGCGCGGTCAGCAGGTTCGAGGCCGGCCGCGATGCGACATGGCGCCAGGCCAGCGCCCAGGTGTTCATGACGGCGCCGGCGCCACGCCGTTGAAGACCGGCATCTGCAGCACGTGCTCGAGGCGGCCCAGCACCCGCGCGTCGTGCGACGCGATCAGCAGGGCCGCGCCGGCTTCGCTGGCCACTTCGATCAGCAGCTCCAGCACGGCGTCACTGCGACCGGCTTCGAGGCTCGCCGTCGGCTCGTCGGCCAGCAGCAGCGCGGGCCGGTTGGCCAGCGCGCGCGCGATGCCGACGCGCTGCTGCTCGCCGTGCGACAACGCGGCGGGGCGGTGGTGCAGGCGATGACCGAGTCCGACGCGCCGCAGCAGCGTCTCCGCCCGTTCCCGGCGCTGCGCGACGGGCAGCACGTTGGCGAAGCCATCGGCAGCAGCACGTTCTCGATCGCGCTCACGGCCGGGATCAGGTTGAAGCGCTGGAACACGTAGCCGACGTGCCGTGCACGGAAGCGGTCACGCGCGTGCTGCGGCAGCAGCGGCAGCTCGGTGCCGAGCACCCGCAGCTCACCGGCGCTCGGCGGCAGCAGACCGGCGCACAGGTGCAGCAGGGTGGTCTTGCCGCAGCCGCTGGGGCCCGCCAGCCCGTAGATCGCGCCGGACGGGATGCACAGTGCGGCGATGTCGAGCACCTCGACGGACTCGCCGCCCTGCACGAAGCTCCTGCGCAGCCCGTAGCTTCCACCGCCGCCACCCGCTCCGGCGGGCGCACCGCCGCAGCGTCGGTCAACGCAGGGCTTCCGTCAGCACCCGCCCCTCGCAGCCGTTGGGCGGCCGCACGTTCAGGATGTGCGCCAGCGTGCGCCCCAGGTCCACGGTCTCGGAATCACCGAACTTGCCCTGCTTCACCCAGCTCCCGCCGTACATCGCCAGCGGCACGTTGGTGTCGTAGGCCCACGGCGAGCCATGGGTCGATGCATAGCCTTGGGCTTGGCGAACAGATACCAGTTGGGCTTGTTCATCACGACGATGTCGCCGCTGATCTGCTGGTGCCACGCCAGGTACACCTGCTTGGAGAGCTTCGTGTCGGGCAGCTGTCCGGTCTCGAGCTGGGTGCGCGTGTAGACCGCCTCCACCCCGGGGTAGCTGCGCAGGAACTCCTGCGCCGCGTTCTCGACCGCCACCTTGTCGAGCTTGCGCGCGGCGATGAGGTCGTAGTCGACGTAGAGATTCGGGTTCCACCAGGTGATGATGTACTTGCCGTCGCCGAACTTCGCCGACAGCGCGGCGTTGACCTCGGCCACCATCTTCTCGGGTCGATGCGGCCGGCGTCGAGCCGGCGGCTGCTGCTGAACTCGGGGATGTTCATGAAGCCGTGATCGGCCGACAGCGAGACGACGACGTTGCGCAGCCCGACGCGCCGGTCGAGGAAATCGAACAGGTCCGAGAGCACGCGGTCGAGCCGCACCGTCTGGTCCTGCGACTGCCGGCTCTCGGGGCCGAACAGGTGGTTCACGTAATCATGGCTGGTCCAGCTAATGGCCAGGATGTCGGGCACGCCGGCCGGGTTCTGGCCCAGGTTCTCGCCCTCGACGGCCGCCTTGACGAAGTCGAGCGTCAGGTCGTCGCCGTAGGGCGTCCACAGCATCGCGTCGTAGTAGCTCTTGTTCGGTTGGTCGGCGCCTCCGCTGATGGCGTGCGGGAAGCGCGTGCCCAGGCCCTTGTAGTTGGTGGTCCAGGGCCGGTCGTCGGGCGCCGAACGCGCGTACGCCTCCTCGGGCAGCAGCATCGTCCACTGCTTGCCGAAGTAGCGGTCCTGCGGCTTGCCGGCGTAGAACTTCTTCCACCAGTCCGGGTAGTCCTTCATGTAGTAGTCGGACGTGATGAAGCGGCCCGTCGTGGTGCTGTGCATGTAGGCCGTGCCCAGCTGCCCGGCCAGGCCGATCGCGCTGCGGTCCTTGCCGGCGATCGCGATCATCCGGGACTTGCCGTTCGCGTACATCAGCTCGTCGCCGACCGTCGTGACCTTCATGTTGAACGGCGAGGTGCCGGCGTGCTCGGGCGTTTCCTCGTCCAGGTACTTGTGGCGCGCGTCCTCGGTCGAGTACACGCGCTTGCGGCTCTTCTTGTCGATCCAGTCGTTGCCGACCACGCCATGCTTGTAGGGGTGCGCGCAGGACAGCAGCGTGGCGTGCCCGACGCCGGTGTAGGTGGTCGCGTGGCTGTAGTGGTTGTTGCTGAACCAGGCGCCGTCGTCGAGCAGCAGCTTGAAGCCGCGCCGCGCATAGAGGTCGTAGTACTTGACCAGCTGCTCCTGCGGGAAGCCGTCGACCACCATGAACACCACGAGCTTGGGCAAGGGCTTGCTGGCCGGGGCATCGGCCGCCACCGCAGGCCATGCCAGCGCCAGCGCGCCGGCCGCGGCCAGGGCACGCAGCCCCGAAGAAATCCCGGAAAGACCGGTCATGGCTTGTCTCCTCGTTGTTTGGGCGACGGCATCGGCACGGCGCAACTGAGTAAAGCTCAGCGTATAAATAATCTACGTTGAGCTTTATTCAACGTCAAGTGCGGTTTTCCTGCCGCGCTCGCGGCCGTGCGCCAGACCGTGGCGCGGGCGCGGCGGCTCAGTAGCGCTTGAGCGACAGCACCTGGTAGGTGCGGCGCACGATGTCGACCGCGCGGTCGTAGTCGGTCAGCGCGAGGCAGGCGATCAGCACGTCGATGATGGCCAGCTGGGCCAGCCGGCTCGTCATCGCCTCGGTGGTGAAGTTGGTCTCGCGCGCCATCGTGAACAGCACCACTTCGGCGAAGGCCTGGATCGGTGACTTGCCGAAGTTGGTGATGCAGATCGTGCGCGCTCCGGCCTCGCGCGCGAGCTTGGTCGCGGTCACGGTCTCGTGCGTGCTGCCGGAGTGCGACACGGTCAGCACGGCGACGTCCGGCCCGGTGAGCGCGGCGCTGACGGCCTGGATGTGCGGGTCGATCACCACCTTCACGTCGAGCCCGATGCGCAGCATGCGGTACTGCGCGTCCTCGGCGATGCAGGCCGCGCTGCCGACCCCGTAGATCTCGATGCGCCGTGCCGACTTGATGAGCCGCACGGCCTTCTCCATCGCCTGCACGTCGAGGTTGGCCTGGGTGTCGCGCAAGGTCTGCACGTTGCTCTGGAAGATCTTGCGGATCACGACACCGGCATCGTCCTCGGGCTGCAGGTCCTCGTGGATCAGCTGCACCGGCCGCACGATCTCCTGGGCCAGCAGGATCTTCAGCTGCTGGAAGCCGGTGGCGCCGATGCGCTTGCAGAAGCCCACCACGCTGCCTTCGCTGGCGTTGGTTCGCTCGGCGACTTCGGTCACCGACATGTGCACGACGTCGGCGGAATGCTCGATCACGTAGTCGGCAATCCGCTGGGCGGCCGCGCCGAGGCTGGGGTAGAGGGTGTGGATGCGCGAATGCACCGCGCTGGCCGTCATCGTCTGCACGACCGGCGGCACCGTCTCGCGTTTCACCGGCTTCTTGTTCACGTGCAGCGTCCCGAGGCTTGCCGCGCGGCGGGGCAGCTCCCGCCGGCGACGCGTCGAAGGATAGCGCCTGGCCCTTCAGACCTCGGCGAACCCCGCGCGCTGCGGGTACACGTTGCGGAACGGCCGGATGTCGACCCGCGCGTAGAGCCCTCCGACCGTGAAGGGCTCGTTCGCCAGCCAGTCCTCGACCGCGGCGCGGTCGGCGAACTCGGCGACGATCAGGCTGCCGGCCATCGCGCCGCCCTCGTCGAGCAGCGGACCGGCGATCGCCAGGCGGTCGGCGATCAGATCGAGGTGCGCCCGGTGCGCCGGGCGCAGCCGCTGGCGCAGCTCGAGGCTGGCGGGCTTGTCGATCATGTGCAGGGCGAAGAGCATGCGGACTCCGGAAGGTCTGGGTGAGGGAAGGCTCGATTCTGCGGCGTCGCGGCGCCACAATGCGCCGCAGGCTGCGGCCGGCGATCGGCCACCGCGGCCCCCACTTGCGACAGGAGACCCCATGAGCACCGGCCCGCTGGACCGATTCGTCCAGGACCTGGACACCTGCTGGACCGAGACCGCCGGCGCGGAGGTCGCGCTGCTGCCACGCGTCGAGGCGCTGATGCGCACGCTGGTGGCGCACGACGACTGGCTCGACCCCGCGATGGCCCAGCCGCACCCGCAGTACTACCAGCAGTACCTGCTGCATGCCGACCCGCAGGACCGCTACTCGGTGGTGAGCTTCGTCTGGGGCCCGGGCCAGCAGACACCGATCCACGACCACACGGTGTGGGGCGTGATCGGCATGCTGCGCGGCGCCGAGCGCGCCCAGGCCTACGTGCTGGCCGACGACGGCACGCCGCGCCCGAGCGGCCCCGAGGAGCACCTGCGGCCGGGCGACGTGGCCTGCGTGTCGCCGCGCATCGGCGACGTGCACCGCGTGCGCAACGGCCACGACGACCGGGTATCGATCAGCATCCACGCCTACGGCGGCAACATCGGGAAGATCCGCCGCCACGTGTTCCCGCCCGAGGGCGGCTCGGCCAAGGATTTCGTCTCCGGCTACTCCAGCCCGGTGCGCGGCTGAGCCGAGGGCCGCCGTCAGCGGCGGCCCGTGCCGGCCTGGCCGCCGCAGTGGCGGATGAAGTCGGCCGTGGTGCGGCCGGGCCGCTTGTCGCGGCGCAGCACCATCGACAGGCGGCGCGTCGGCAGCGGCAGGCGCGTGTCCAGCGCCACCAGCTGCCCGTCGGCCAGCGACTGCGCGACCGCGTGGCGAGACAGGCAGCCGAGCCAGCCACCGGCCGCCACCACATGCTTGATGGCCTCGGTGCTGCCGAGTTCGATGCCCACCTTCACCTGCGGCAGGTACTGCACCAGCCAGGCATCGGCGACCTGGCGCGTCCCGGAGCCCTGTTCGCGCAGCACCCAGGTGGCCTGCGCGAGCTGGCGCTGCGTGGCCACCCGCCCCGCGAGCGGGTGATCGGGCGCGGCGACGATCACGAGCTCGTCGCTCAGCCACGGGTGCACGACCAGGTCGGGGTGGGTCTGCGGCCCCTCGATGAAGCCGACGTCGGCGTCGAACGCCGCCACCGCTTCCACCACCTCGCGGGTGTTGCCGATGCGCAGCTGCACCGGACTGGCCGGGTGGGTAAGCATCCAGCGCGACACCCGCTCGGGCAACAGGTACTCGCCGATCGTGAAGCTCGCGGCCACGCGCAGCGGCGCCTCATGCGCGCCGCTGAACAGCCCCTCCAGCTCGGCGGCATCGTCGAGCAGGCTCTGCGCCCGCGGCAGCATCGCACGGCCGTTCTCGTTGAGCAGCACGCGGCGGCCCACGCGGTCGAACAGCTGCACGCCGACCACCGCCTCCAGCTCGGCCAGCGCGGTGCTGGCCGCCGACTGCGAGCGCGCCACGCGGTCGGCCGC